>CALHPT010000267.1 GCA_938036405.1 uncultured Tannerella sp. | reverse complement strand
CAGCGGTGCGAAGGAGACATTCGACGATTTCGTGTTCTGGGGTGAGATGCTACTCAACGATTTCGACGATGTGGACAAATATATGGCCGACGCACGCCAGTTGTTTACGAACGTGACCGACTTGCATGAAGTAGAGAGAGATTGGAGCTACCTGCAAACGCATCAGATCGAGGCTATCCGCGCGTTCTGGTCGTCGTTCCGTCCCGGCGAAGAAGGGGCGAGTCGCCGCTACTTCCTAAGCGTCTGGCAGATGCTCTATGCCGTCTACCGCGAGCTGCGCGACACGCTGGCCGCGCAAGGCAAAGGGTACGAAGGGATGATCAGCCGTGAGGTCGTCGAACGTATCGAGCGTGAAGGCACTTGCCGGCTGCCTTACTCGAAGGTGATTTTCGTCGGGTTAAGCGCCCTCTCGAAAACGGAACACACCCTGCTGCAACTCCTGAAGCAACAAGAGATTGCCGACTTTTACTGGGATACCGGTACGGGCGACAAGGTTCTGGACTCGGACAACCGGGCGTCGTACTTCGTGCGCGAATACGTGAAGGAGTTTCCTTCGTTGTTGAAACGTCCTCCGGAGCCGCCGCACACGCCCGACATTACGCTGATCGGCATCCCTTCACGCATCGGGCAGGCCAAACAGGTGCATGCCCTGCTCGAAGAAGCACTGGGCGGACGCGACGAGATGAGCGCCGACGAAGCCTTACGCACGGCCGTGGTACTGCCCGACGAACAACTGCTCATCCCCGTGCTTCATTCCGTGCCCGAAGCCATTCGGCACATCAACGTCACGCTGGGCTATCCGCTTTCCGGCACGCCCGTAGCCTCCTTGATGGAAGCCGTGCTCGCATTGCGAAAAAACATGCGCGTTATCGACGGAAAGCCCTGCTTTTATCATCGCGAGGTCTTGCCCGTGCTTAATCACCGGTATATTCAGGCTACGTCGCCCGCCGAGATCGTCGCCATCGTCAGGCAGATTACCGACAACAACCGCATCTACATCGCCGCAGCCGACCTGCAACAGACGCCTTTGCTCACGCTGGTCTTCGATCCCGCGCCAACGATCGCCGACGTCTCATCCTACCTCATCGCCGTACTTCAGGAGCTGAACCGCATACTCTCCGCCCAACGCATCGAGCGAGATACCGACAACAAAGATGAACCCACCGGTATGGACGAGCTGGAGCAGGAATTTGTTTACCATTATTTCACGACGGTCAACCGGATGAGAGACCTTATCGGAGCGTCGCGCATCGAAATGTCGGTCGATACGTACACGCGACTGCTCGAACGGCTCACCGAAACGATCACGATCCCTTTCCACGGCGAACCGTTGTCGGGACTTCAGGTCATGGGAGTGCTCGAAACGCGCGTGCTTGATTTTGGAAGGCTGATCGTGCTCTCCGTGAACGAAGGCTTTTTCCCCGCCCGCAAAGCCGCCGCCTCCTTCATCCCCTATAACCTGAGGCGCGGCTTCGGACTGCCCACCTACGAACATCAGGACAGCATCTGGGCTTATCATTTCTACCGGATGATCGCGCGCGCCAAACATGTCACGCTGCTCTATGACACGCGTACCGACGGATTAAACACGGGTGAAGTAAGCCGCTATGTGCATCAGCTGCGTTACCATTACGAAACGCCGCTGCGTGAAAAGTTAGTCGTTTACAACATCGCCTCCTCAAGGCCCCCGGCCTTGCAAGTGGTCAAAACCGAAGAGACCCTCCGCCACCTCGACGACTTTTTGCAAAGCGGCACGCGGGCGCTCTCGGCCAGCACCATCAACATGTACTTAGACTGCCCGTTGAAATTCTACTTCTCTTCGGTCGAAAAACTCAAGGAGGAAGAAGAAGTAGTGGAGAACGTCGATAATCGTGTGTTCGGAAATATCCTGCATCAAGTTATGGAAGAATCGTACCGTCCCTACTGCGGAGCGCAAGTAACGGCCGATCTGTTGCGACTCGCGGCCGACGAAAAGGGACTCACCGAAAAAATCCGGCGTGCATTCGCCGAACTCTTTTTCCATACTGCCGAGCCGCACCCCCTGAACGGACAGAGTTACCTGACCGGCGAGATGATCCGAAAATATGTACGTAAAATCTTTGAACGCGACCGCCGTCTCACCCCCTTTCGTTACGTAGCCTCGGAGATGGAAATTCGCCATCCGTTCACTCTTACCGACGGACGAACGGTGA
>CALHPT010000266.1 GCA_938036405.1 uncultured Tannerella sp. | reverse complement strand
ATCCCCCACGTACCTCAATGCGCTCAGAAGCTCTCTGGGGGAATCCCCCACGCACATCTGTGCGGTCGGAGGCTCCCTGGGGGAATCCCCCACGCACCTCTATGCACTCGGAAGCTCTCTGGGGGAATCCCCCACGTACCTCAATGCGCTCAGAAGCTCTCTGGGGGAATCCCCCACGCACCTCTATGCACTCAGAAGCTCTTTGGGGGAATCCCCCACGTACCTCAGTGCACTCAGAAGCTCACTGAAAAAAATTTCTACGCATTTCCATACACTCGGAAGCTCCCTAAAAAGAATCTTCTAAGCATCTTTGGGCTCTCCCGAGTAGATCAAAAGAATCGTTTTATACAATCCGCCCCACCCCATGCTACTTGATAAAGAATATCCCGCCACGCACTCCATGTCCACCGCCTGGTACATGGTAGACGACGACGACAACGTGGCCATCATTGAGTATAACGAAAACGGTCCCGTGCCTTGGGACGTGCCCGAAGGGGAAGGCATATCTTCCTTATTGTTTGGGCCCAACACGAACGAAGACCTCCTCCCAAGGATCCCTTTTGCGATCACCGAAGAACAGGTGGATGATTTTTTATCTGATCTTATCGAGCATCCGCGTGCACCAGATGACGTGGAACGATGGAGTCGCTACGTCGTCCAGATCGACCCCACACGAACTGAAGAGTTTTATGCACGCTGTCGTGAAGGAGGGCTGCCGATCAATACACAGATATCGAAGCGCAGAGGGCTCTACATCGTCAACTTTTCGAGCTGTATCAAAGCGATTAATGAGCCGACCTATCGCAAAGTGATCGACGAACAATCCGTAATGCGCCAGATGGTCGATAGTGGCATCCTTACGACGATCTACGACCTGAAATTCTTCGATGTCGAAAGTGAATATAATAAAGCGGAGGGTCGCATGGAGTTTTCCACAGAGTTCAAAACGATGCCTTACTACATCTACGTGCAGCCCTACTGGGTCGCGCATCTGGCCAAACGAATGATCACGCCCCGCCATCCGGTAAAACTTTCTCAGGTGCCGGAGGAATTTAGGTCGCGCATCCATCGCATTCCCGGATGCTTTGCCGATAAGGAGTACCTCCAAATTGCTCAGCATACCCCCTGCCGGTTCGAAGAGAGTCCAAATTTTTCGCTCTCTACCCTGCCGCGTGAGGAGGACTATATCCCTACATGATTGAAATGATTGAGCAAATCTCCATCGACCTCAGCAACTATTGCTCCAAGCAGTGCCCCTTTTGCTACAACCATAGTCGGCCGGAGGGAGCGACCATGTGGCGCCCGTCGGAGGTGATCCGCCTGGCCACGGATTGCATAGCGCACGGCGTGCGGGCCGTCTCGCTCGGCGGTGGCGAACCGTTCGAGTACGACGGGGTGTTCGACATCATCCGCGCGCTCTACCCTCGGTGTTACCTCACGGTCACAACCAACGGACTGCCGCTGGAGCACGACGCCGTCTGGCTACAACTTCTACGCGATGCGCCAGACAAGATTCACGTCACCATCCACCGCCCGCACGACGCCGACGAAGTCCGTCGCGTGGAGGGCCTGATCCGTCGCCTCGCCGCAACGCCCATCAAGCCCGGGCTGAACCTGCTCGTTGAATCTGATCGGCTGCCGGAGGCCACGGCCGTCTTCGCGCGTTTTCTCGGCCTACTCACCCGCCAGCAGATCATCCTCGTACCCCGTCGTCCCGACCGTACTCCGTCGGCTCGGCAGTTGGCCGAAGTGGCCGGCCGACAGCCCTTTCAGGCGCCCGCCTGCCTGACACGTTGTTTGCGCCCGGAGCGCTTCGTCTCCATCTCGTGGGACAAGCAGGTGAACCATTGCAGCTATGCCGGAGGTAAGGCGCCGCTCCACAGTTTGGACCACGCCGGCCTGCTGGACGCCCTCTCGCGTGTGACGTGGCAACGCTGCGGCAGTTAGCGACGACGGATGATAGGGACAAAACCGGGGGGCAGAGTGGGTCCGGGCGGGCTTGCATGATGCGCCCAAGACTGTTTGCCTGACAGCCCCCACCCCATGGGGCGTGTAGGCCCAATCGCTTCGGGTGGATAGGCCCAATTCCGCTCGGCGTATGGGGCCGGTCTGGTTCGGCGGTTGGCTCCTATCGGATTGGACGCTGCGGCCCGAACAGCTTCGATGCCCCCTGCTGGCTTAACCGCCGACCACTCTCTCCCTCAATAACACAACGCCGCCCCGCCGGAAGGGATTCCGACAGGGCGGCGCTGCAATTCTTGGTGATCAGTCGCGGGGGTCAGGTGTTGGGAGTCGCCTCTTCGGCCAGATCGGGGTCAATCATGATACGGCCGCAGTACTCGCAGACGATGATTTTCTTCCTCAGCTTGATGTCCATCTGTCTCTGGGGCGGAATTTTGTTGAAGCAGCCGCCGCACGCATCGCGTTCGATGGGCACCACGGCGAGCCCGTTGCGGGCGCCCTTGCGAATGCGTTTGAAGGCTGCCAGCAGGCGTGGCTCGATGGTCGTCTCGAGCGCCTTGGCTTTGTCGCGCAGACGCTCCTCCTCCTGACGCGTCTCGGAGGTGATCTCATCCAGCTCGCTCTTCTTCTGCGCCAAGTCGCCCTTGCGCCCTTCGAGCACTTCCTTGCTCTGCTTGATCTTCTGCTTTTTGGCGTCCACGGCGGCGTTGAACTCGCGGATTTTCTTTTCGGCGAACTCAATCTCGAGGCCTTGGAACTCGATTTCCTTCGTCAGGTTGTCGAACTCGCGGTTGTTGCGCACGTTGTCGAGCTGCGATTTGTAGCGCTCGATCAGCTCTCTCGACTCCGTGATTTTGTTTTTCTGCGCCAGCACGTTCGCCTTATTCTCCTCAATGCCGCCCTGATAGTTCTTGATGCGCGTCTCCAGTCCGGCTATTTCATCTTCCAAGTCCTGCACCTCCAGCGGCAGCTCCCCACGCAGGGTTTTCAGCTTGTCGACCTCTGTCATGATCGCCTGCAATCGGTGCAGCGATCTCAGCCGCTCTTCCACCGTCAGCTTATTGTACTCCGCCTCGTTGTCGGCTGCGGGCGCGGTGTCCGCGGGAGCCGATTGCGCTTCGGGTTCGTTAGTTGGGGCGGCCGTTTCCACCACTTCGGGCGTTGGCGTTTCCGCCTCATTGATCACTGACGTTTCTTTCTTCGTAGTCATACGCTATAAATATGTTATGGGATTAATGCTTGTTTCTGAGTTTCGTAGTGCAAAAGTAGGGTGTTTCGAGGAGATGATTTCGTGAAAGAGATCCACCGTGCATCGCTCGCTCTCATAGTGTCCGACTACGGCCAGGAGGATGCTATCCGCCACGTCGAAGTAGTCGTTGTACTTTGCCTCACCCGTCACGAATACATCCGCATCCGCCGCTGCGGCGTCACGCCAAAGGAACGCGCCGCTTCCACCGCAGAGGGCCACGCGCCTCACCGGCCGACCGCGCAGTGCGGAGTGGCGCACGCAGGGCACACGGAGCACGCTCTTCAAGTGATGCAGGAAGTCCGCCTCACTCATTGGCTCCGCCAGTTCACCGACGGCGCCCGATCCGGCCTGCGACCAGGCGTTACTCAATGGATAGAGATCGTAGGCCACCTCCTCGTAGGGATGCGCTGCGAGCAAGGCCCGTACCACGGCGCTGCGCAGATGGCGCGGCAGGACGGTCTCTACGCGCACCTCAGGCTCGACATGCAGTGCGCCGACGGTGCCGACGTATGGCTGACAGCCCTCCGAGGCGCGGAATCGCCCCTCGCCCCGGCTGCTGAAGCTGCATGCGTCGTAGGCTCCGATGTGGCCGGCCCCGGCGTCGGCCAAGGCCGCGCGCACAGCATCGGCGTGCGCCTCCGGCACGAAGGTGACGAGCTTCAGCAGGCTGTCCGACAGCGGATGCAGGATGCGTGTGTTCTGTAGCCCGAGCAGCTCGGCCAGCTTGTAGTTGACGCCGCCCGTGGCATTGTCGAGGTTCGTATGGGCGGCATAGATCACGAGATCGTGCCGGCAGGCTTTGGCCACGCACCGCTGCACATAGTCCGCACCCGTCAGCTCACGCAGGGGGCGGAACAGCAGCGGATGGTGGGCAATGATGAGGTTGCAATCGTGGGCGATGGCCTCGTCGACCACGGCCTCCGTGACGTCGACGCAGAGCAGTGCGCCACGCGCCGGCTGGTTGACGTCGCCCACCTGAAGGCCTGTATGGTCGTACGACTCTTGCAACGCGGTCGGTGCGAGGCGCTCTATTTCACGTAATACATCTCTGATGAGCAGCATGGCGCGTGCGGTTATTCCGGTTTCACGTCGATGTGAAGCTCCTCGAGCTGTGCTGGCTCAAGCGGTGTCGGGGCGTCGAGCATGACGTCGCGGCCCGCATTGTTTTTCGGGAAGGCGATGCAGTCGCGGATGGAGTCGAGGCCGGCGAAGAGCGAGACGACACGGTCGAGGCCGTAGGCAATACCGCCGTGGGGTGGGGCGCCGTATTTGAAGGCGTTCATGAGGAAGCCAAACTGCTCCTGGGCGCGCTCTTCGGTGAAGCCGAGTATCGAGAACATCTTGTCTTGCAACTTGCTGTCGTGGATACGGATCGACCCGCCGCCCACTTCGACACCGTTGATGACCATGTCGTAGGCATTGGCGCGGACGGCCCCGGGGTCGGTCTCAAGCAGCGGGATGTCCTCCGGCTTGGGCGAGGTGAAGGGGTGGTGCACGGCGTAGAAGCGTTGGTCTTCTTCGCTCCACTCCAACAGCGGGAAGTCGACCACCCAGAGGCATTCGAACCGCGACTTATCTCGCAGCCCGAGCCGGTTGCCCATCTCCAGACGGAGCTCGCAGAGCTGCTTGCGCGTCTTGTCTGTCTCGCCACAGAGAATCAGCATCAGGTCGCCCGGCTCGGCGCCGAAGGCTGCCTTCATGGCCTGCAGCTGCTCCTGGGTGAAATACTTGTCGATGCTCGACTTGACGTGTCCGTCCGGCTCCACACGGGCGTAGATGAGACCCTTGGCCCCGATCTGCGGCCGCTCCACAAACTTGGTCAGTTCGTCGAGCTGCTTGCGCGTGTAGGTGGCTGCGCCCTCAGCCCGGATGCCGGCGATGTAGTCGGCACGGTCGAAGACGCCGAATCCGTGTCCCTTCATCAGGTCGGTGATCTCCACGAAACGCATACCGAAGCGGAGGTCGGGCTTGTCGGAGCCGTAATACTTCATGGCGTCGTGCCACGTCATGCGCGGGAAGGCCTCGCCGGAGAACTCCACGCCGAGGACGGCGCGGAAGAGGTGGCGCACCATGCCCTCAAAGAGCGTGATGACGTCGTCCTGCTCCACGAAGCTCATCTCGCAGTCGATCTGCGTGAACTCCGGCTGACGGTCGGCGCGGAGGTCTTCGTCGCGGAAGCATTTCACGATCTGGAAATAGCGGTCGAAGCCGGAGACCATCAGCAGCTGCTTGAGCGTCTGCGGCGACTGTGGCAGGGCATAGAATTGCCCCGGGTTCATGCGCGACGGCACGACGAAGTCGCGCGCACCCTCGGGCGTGGAGTTGACCAAAATGGGGGTCTCCACCTCCAGGAAATGGAGGTCGCTCAGGTATCGGCGCACCTCGAGGGCCATGCGATGGCGCAGCTCTAAGTTCTTACGCACGGCCTGCCGACGGAGGTCTAAGTAGCGATACTTCATGCGCAGATCGTCGCCGCCGTCGGTCTCGTCCTCGATGGTGAACGGCGGGGTGAGCGCCGGGTTGAGCACTTCCAACTCATCGACGATCAGCTCGATCTCGCCCGTGGCGAGGTGCGGATTCTTGTTCGAGCGCTCGCGGACGGTGCCCGTCACGCGGATCACAAACTCTCGCCCCAGCTTGTTGGCCTGCTCGCAGAGCGGCGCGTTGAGGGCTTCGTTAAACACCAATTGCGTGATGCCGTAGCGGTCGCGCAGGTCGACGAACGTCATGCCGCCCATCTTTCGGGTACGCTGTACCCATCCGGCCAGCGTCGCGGTCCGTCCCTCGTCGGTCAGTCGCAGCTCGCCGCAAGTATTTGTCCTGTACATATAAATATGATGTGTAATGATTGTCTTTGGATAAGCGGCGCCAAAGATAAGTCCGCTTGGGAAAGTCATTCAGAGTCGGAATCGGCGCAAGCGCGTAAACTCCCGCCTCCCCCCCTTTGCGCAGGCCGTCGCAGTGTGCGAAATGAGTGTGCAACACGTGCGTGGCGCCGGCACAGTGTGTAAAATGACTATGCAACACCTGCACGGCCCTTTCACAGTGTGTAAAATGACTATGCAACACCTGCGCAGCCCTTTCACAGTGTGTGGCGGGACTATGCAACACCTGCACAGCCCTTTCACAGTGTGTGAAACGACCATGCAACACCTGCGCGGCCTTTTCACAGTGTGTGAAACGATCATGCAAGCCTTGCACAGCCTTTTCGGAGTCTCCGAAATGATCATGCAAGCCTTGCGCAGCCTTTTCGGAGTGAGCGACTCGGATCACACGCCGGGAGGGGGCGTCTGGCAAGCCTTTCTCAGAGGGTTTGCGGGTATATAGGCCGGTCGTTTTTCACCCCGTTTGATTGTAGATCATAAGCGTGCAGGGCCGCCTCGCGAGAAAATTGTTACGGGGGGGAGGGTGGCGTTATGGAAAACGGAATACATTCGGCCCGATTTCAAATCGCTTAGCAAGTACCTATATGTTAGATTTTAATGATACTCAGATCGCCTTTGAGGCGAAATCAGACAGTGAACTGAGAAACGCCCGCCTGCTGTTTGGCACCATCAAACACCCCGGGTTAGTGAAGTTGGCAAAGCTTGGGACGAACATCGCGCTGGGGATCCACTTCCCGCTGGGGTGGATCGTGAAGCCGACGCTCTACAAGCAATTTGTGGGCGGAGAAACGATCGAAGACTGTGCCCGCACCGTGGCCGGACTGAGGCGCTTCGGCGTCAAGTCGACACTCGACTATTCGGCCGAAAGTGAGCAGACCCCCGAGGGCATCGAGGCTACGATGAAGGAGACCCTCCGCTCGGTGGACAATGCAAAGGGCAACCCGGACATCGCCTACGCCGTCTTCAAGCCTTCCACCCTCACCACCGATGCCCTGCTCGCCAAAGCCTCCGAGCACCCCGAGCAACTGACGGCCGAGGAGAAAGCCGCCCATGAGGCCTATCACCAGCGCTTCCTCGCCCTCTGCCAACGCGCTTACGACAACGATGTCCGCATCCTCGTCGATGCCGAAGATTACTGTTTCCAGGATTCCATCGACGCCATGACGGACGAGGCCATGCGTATGTTCAATAAGCGCCGCGCCATCGTCTTTGCCACCCTCCAGATGTATCGCCACGACCGCATGCCGTACCTCCGCCGCATCCTCGAGGACGCCAAGGAGAAGGGTTACACGGCCGGCATCAAGTTCGTCCGCGGTGCCTACATGGAGGACGAGCGCGCCCGTGCCGCCGCCATGGGCTATCCCGACCCGATCTGCAAAAACAAGCAGGCCACCGACGATAACTACAACCAAGGCGTGGAGTTCGTCATCGAAAACCTCGACCACTTCGAGCTTTTCATGGGCACACACAACGAGGAGAGCAACTATCGCCTGGCCAAGCTGATCGAGAAGAAAGGCCTCCGTCACGACGATCCGCGCATCTTCTTCGCCCAGCTGCTCGGCATGAGCGACAACATCTCCTTCAACCTCGCCCACGCGGGTTACAACGTGACCAAATACGTGCCCTATGCCAAGGTGCGCGATGTGCTTCCGTACCTCATCCGCCGCGCAGAGGAGAACACCTCCGTGGCCGGACAGACCACCCGCGAGCTGAACATGCTTAACCTCGAAACCGAGCGCCGCAAGCGAGCGAAGTGACCGTGGACGAACGCACACGGGAAGTCCATCCCCTGACGCTTTTCGCACCGGAGGGAGCCCGGCTGCTGATGCTGGGCAGCTTTCCTCCGCCGCGTGAGCGTTGGCGGATGGACTTCTTTTATCCCAACTTTCAGAACGACATGTGGCGCATCTTCGGCCTGGTCTTCTTCGCTGACAAGTCGCACTTCCTCACCGACGATGGACGTGCGTTTCGCGAGGCCGAGCTCCGCCGTTTTCTCACCGAGCGCGGCATCGCCATCTGGGACACCGCCATGGAGGTCAGTCGCCTCCAAGGCAACGCCTCGGACAAGTTTCTCGAAGTCCTTCGCCCGATCGACCTTCGGCAGACGTTGGCTATGCTTCCGTCCTGTCGCGCCATCGCCGTAACGGGTCAAAAGGCGCTCGACACGCTACTGACACTCGTTGCGGCGCCCTCCACACCGAAGACGGGCGAATGGACAGACGCCTCGTTAGATGACCGTTGTTTTCGGCTCTATCGCATGCCCTCCTCATCGCGTGCCTACCCGCTTTCGGTGGAGAAGAAGGCAGAGAAATATGCGCGGATGTTTGAAGAGATGGGGCTGAAGTGAAACATTTGTGTAAATGGAAAACGGGTCTATCTTTGCCCCCGTCTTTTTGAAACAAGCCACACTACGTGTGTAAGGAAGGATGGGTGAGTGGCTGAAACCAACAGTTTGCTAAACTGTCGTACGGGTAACCGTACCGGGGGTTCGAATCCCCCTCCTTCCGCTTGAGGTACTCTGAAAAAGTCATTCAGAGATCCTTTAGGAAAAGCGTAAGTGCCATAACTTGAATGAGTTATGGCACTTTTCTTTTGTGCCTACCCTTCATTTCAGAGCACGTATTGAAGCGGCCGAAACGCTCAAAATACTCCCCAACGGCTACAATTTGGCTACAACTTTTTCGGCCAAATGAAAATTGTAGCCAAGAGTCTGTAGAGAGCACGTAAGGAGCACTCATATACAGCTGTTTTTCAGTCATCTATGTAGAACTTTGCAAGCGTGATCGAAGGGAAAAAGTTCGCGCCAAAACACTGTATCCGGCTACAATCGGCAGAGGCCTTGGCTACACTTCTTTTCTGAAGATCATGACTGCAGCCAAAAACAGTCATGTGTATGAAGACCATATTCAGAACCGCTTTCTATCTCAGAAGCAACTACGTGAACAAAGACGGGAAGGTACCCGTCATGCTGAGAATCTATCTCAACAACGAGCGACTCTCGCTCGGCTCTACCGGTATAGCCATCCTTCGATCTCAATGGGATGGCAAGAAGGAACGTGTGAAAGGAAGAAGTACGGAAGTGCTCAGCATCAATCTCGAATTGGATAACATTCAAAACGGATTGCAAAACATCTTCAGGAGAATGGAGCTGGGCGATTATCTATCCTTGGAGCGCATCAAAATGGAGTTCCTCGGAAAGAAAGAGGACATCGGTACGATCATGGAGCTTTTTGACAGGCATATTACCGATGTCAAGAAACAGGTCGGCGTATCAGTTTCTGCTGCGACATTGCAGAAGTACAATGTGTGCAAAAAGCATTTCACGACCTTCCTGAAAAGCAAGTACAGCCGCACCGACTTAAAGCTCTCCGAACTGACCTACGTCGTGCTCCATGATTTCGACCTATACCTTCGGACAACCGTCGGGCAAGCGCCCAACACGGCCACCAAGACGTTGAAGACTTTCAAAACCATAACTCTCTTCGGGGGAAAGCTTGGCGTTCTCCACCATGATCCCTTCGTCAATCTCCGCTTTCACATGGAGCCGGTAGATCGAGGCTTCCTGACGGACGAAGAGATCCTCCGAGTAGCCAACAAGGATTTGGGTATCCAGCGACTGGAGTTGGTGCGGGACATCTTCATCTTTTCATGCTTCACCGGACTGGCCTACATCGATGTGTCTAACCTCACGCCCGACCACATTGTGACGATGGACGACAAACAGTGGATCATGACCAAGCGACAGAAAACAAGCGTGGAGACCAATGTGCTGCTTCTCGACATCCCGAGAGCAATCATCGCGAAGTACAGCCACAAGACGTATCGGGACGGTAAGCTCTTTCCCGTCCTGACGAATCAGAAAACCAACTCCTATCTCAAGGAGATCGCGGACCTCTGCGGGATCAAGAAGAAGCTGACCTTCCATCTTGCCCGCCACACCTTTGCCACCATGTCGCTAAGCAAGGGTGTCCCCATCGAATCCGTTTCCAAGATGTTGGGGCATACGAACATCCGCACGACGCAGATCTACGCCCGCATCACGAACAAGAAGATTGAACACGACATGGAGCAACTGTCCGAAAAGCTCGGCAAGTTCAACTCCGCGATGGGAATCTGATACAATAGCCAAGTCACATCAAAAACAGAAACACGATATGAAAACAACAAACAAGAAGGAATTCTCCTATTACCGACTGCGATTAGAATCCTATTTGAAAGATTATCACCCCGAACGGCTGGCCGACGAGGCGTTTATCCGCGACCGATCGGACGCCGCGGCCGAGGCCTATGAAGACGCCTTTCGGCAAGGCTATCCCGTTCTCGAAGCCGGGTATATGGCTACGGAAGTCCTCTTCGCAGGACTGCATTTTTCGCCGTACTACACACTCGAGCAGATCATCGAGAACGAGTTCGCCAACGTGGTTCCGCCTGAACGCACCGCGGATTTTGCACTGCGGCTGTTGCAAAGCAACTCCATCCGCGAGACCATTGCGAAGTATGAGCCGGGCGACGATTTTGACGGAAGCCCGGAGTACGACCAGCTCTACACCGAGCTGATCGGCGTCATTATCGATCTGCTCGAAGCGGACGGCGTGAAGATGCTACCGTAGCCTCCCCCCTTTCGCCTCCCCTTTTTCATTCGGCCGTGGCATCGCGCTGCGGCCGATTTTATACCCCGATGCCTGCATGTCCTATTCCGAGGATCTTTCCTCTACGGGTTTCCCTGCTTCCACTTTTTGTTTGCGACTCGGAGGCTGATGTCGGTTCCCTTG
>CALHPT010000265.1 GCA_938036405.1 uncultured Tannerella sp. | reverse complement strand
CTGCCGAGGCTTTCATAGTCGATGACCGGCTTTCACGTCCCTCAAAAGCGTTCTAAAAGGAACACTGTGGCGTGTCGGATGTCGGCGTTTGCACCTTCTTTCAGGTGGGAAGCTGTCCTCTATTCCCTTTTTTCTCTTTGAAATACGGGGGATCGTCCTACTTTTGCGCTCCCATTAGGCAAAAAGTTCTATTATATGGAAACAAACAATTTGAACATTCGCTACTTCGTCGACGATCCCGAAGCATCGGAGCAGGAAATGCTGCTGAAACTCTTTCATTTTGAAGGAAACGAAAGCAATACGCTAAATATCGAGCAGGTGCCTGCCCTGCTGAAATCGGGCTGCATCGCCCTATGCCGTAAGGGGAGCTTCCGGCTAAAGCTGGACGGCAGAGATGTCCCCGTGAAGGCGGACGATCTCTGCATCATCTTCCCCGACACCATGGTGCAGACCACCGATCGCAGCGAGGATATGGACTGCCTCGTCTTGGCAGGCGACATCGGATCGGTGCGTAACCTGCCCGTCAAGTCCATGTCGGAGCTTTACCTCCTTATCCGCGAAACGCCCTGCGTCTCCATCCGGCCACGCGAGCGCGAGATCCTCATGACTTGCTTCGAGTACATCCGCCTGAGCTACACCCGTAAGCTCTTCCCGTATCGCCTCGAGGTCACCCGCCAACTGATGATGGTGCTCGGCTGCGAAGTGGCCGCCATCTATCAAAAAGGCAAGCGCGTCAAGGGCCGTCAAGACACGTATAAGGAGCGGATTTTCCACCGCTTTATCCGGCTCGTGTCCGACAATTATATGCGCGAACGGCGCGTGGATTTTTACTCTAAAAAGCTCAGCATCTCGTCCAAACATCTGGCGCACCTCGTTAAGAGCGTCTCGCAAAAGACAGCCGCCGAATGGATCGACGACTTCATCGTCAGACACATCAAACGCATGCTCATGACCTCGCCGCAGACTGTGCAGCAGATCTCGGCCGAGTTGAATTTCCCCAACCCCTCCTTCTTCACCCAATACTTCAAACGGGCC
>CALHPT010000264.1 GCA_938036405.1 uncultured Tannerella sp. | reverse complement strand
AATGGAAAAAAGAGAACTATTTAATTGGAAGCGGTGCATTTACCTGCTGCTGGCTGCTCTGCTGCCAGCCCTTGGCGGTTATGCACAGAAGATGACGGTTAAAGGCGTCGTAGTAGATGCGACAAACGAGCCGATCATTGGTGTAAACGTGGTGGAAAAGGGAACGACGAACGGCATCATTACCGATCTGGACGGCAACTTCACGCTGTCGGTCGATCGCGGTGCTACGATCGTTTTCTCTTTCATCGGATTTCAGCCGCAAGAGCTTCCCGCCTCTGCTCAGCCCATGCGCGTGGTGCTGAAAGAGGATACGGAGCTGTTGGATGAGGTCGTTGTGATTGGTTACGGATCCGTCAAGAAAGACGATGCCACGGGATCGGTCACGGCCATCAAACCCGACAAGATGAATCGCGGTCTGACGACGAATGCGCAAGACCTGATGGCCGGAAAGATTGCCGGCGTGAACGTCGTATCGAGTGGCGGTTCGCCGGGTGGTGGCGCCACGATACGTATCCGAGGCGGATCGTCGCTGAATGCGAACAACGACCCGCTGATCGTCATCGACGGTCTGGCCATGGACAACGACGGCGTCAAGGGGCTCTCTAACCCGCTGGCGATGGTCAACCCGAATGACATCGAGACCTTCACCGTGCTCAAAGACGCCTCCGCGACGGCCATTTACGGCTCGCGCGCCTCGAACGGTGTCATCATCATCACCACGAAGAAGGGTTCCCTGGAGGGCGGTAAGCCGCGCCTCCGCGTGACGTACGACGGCAACGTGTCGATGAGCAACGTCAAAAAGACGCTCGACGTCATGGACGCCGACACCTATCGCGCACGCATCCGCAGCCAGTACGGCGAGGAGAGCAACGCCTACAAAGCCCTCGGAACGGCCAACACCGATTGGCAGAAGGAGATTTATCGCACGGCCCTCTCGACGGATCACAACGTGAGTGTCTTCGGAGGCCTCGGAACGATGCCTTTCCGCATGTCCGTGGGCTACACGAACCAAAACGGTATCCTCAAAACGTCGAGCTTCAACCGTTACACGGCCTCGCTGAACCTCTCTCCGTCGTTTTTGGACGGCATGCTCAAGGTGAACGGTAACCTCAAAGGGATGTATGCCGAAAGTCGTTTCGCCGACGTAGGCGCCGTAGGTGCGGCCACGCAAATGGATCCCACGCACCCGGTGCGCGACGCGGGCGAGGCCTATCAGAAGTACTTCGGAGGCTTCTTCCAGTGGACGAACGACGGAAAGTCGCTCAACGACCCCACCTGGCTGCTGACCAACAACTCGCTGGCCCCGGCGAACCCCGTCTCCATGCTGGAGATGAAGGACGATCGCGCCAAATCGCAGTCGCTCGTCGGAAACATCGAGGTGGATTACAAATTTCACTTCCTCCCCGACCTGCGTTTCCACGCCAATGGCGGTATGGACCTCTCGTCCGGTAAGCAGACCACCGACGTGGATCCCCGATCCTTCTCAAACAACTATTACGGTAGCTATGGCTTCGAGAAGATCGACAAATACAACTTGTCTTTCAATAGCTATTTCCAATACATGAAGGCCGTCGGTGTGCATAGCTTCGATGCGATGGTCGGTTATGAGTGGCAACATTTCCACCGTAAGGGCCACAATCGCTACGCAGGCCTCTATCCGTCGACGAACACCGTCAATCCTGGCAAGGAGTACTCGCCCTCGAGTAAGGAGTGGGCGTCGGAGAACTTTTTGGTCTCCTTCTTTGGCCGATTGAACTACACGCTGGCCGATAAG
>CALHPT010000263.1 GCA_938036405.1 uncultured Tannerella sp. | reverse complement strand
GGTATTTCTACGAAGACCAAGATAAAAAGCGTTAAAAAATGCGATCTTTCCGAAGGTCATTCAAGCTTTATTCTTTTGGCAGAAAAAAAACCTTTCCTATCTTTGCAACCGCAAAAAACAGGGTTCCGTAGCTCAGCTGGATAGAGCAACAGCCTTCTAAGCTGTGGGTCGTGCGTTCGAATCGCACCGGAATCACTTCCCTGAGTAAAGGTGACTTTCCTAACGGGCGGGCTTTTTTTCTGTTCGCGCGTCATGCCGTTGGCGTGCCACAAGGCACGTGCGCCGGCCATGCGGCGTCCCTGCATAGAGGTGGCGCTGTTCGGTTTTTCATTCATGCCTCTTCTGCGATGTATCGGGTTATCCATTTGCCTACCTCACTTGTGGTGTAGGCTTTTCCGCCGTCGGCAAGGTCTTCGGTTACGATGCCCGCATTGATGGAGTCGTTTACCGCGCGACGGATCAGCGTGCCCTCCTCCATCCGGTCGAAACCGTATTCGAACATGAGTGCGGCCGAGAGAATCATGGCCAGCGGATTGGCGATGTTCTTGCCTGCCGCCTGCGGATACGACCCGTGAATCGGTTCGAAGAGCGACGTGTGCAGTCCGATCGAGGCCGAAGGCAGCAGTCCGAGCGATCCGGTGATGACCGAGGCCTCATCGGTGAGGATATCGCCGAAAAGGTTTTCGGTAACGAGCACGTCGAAACTCTTCGGCCACTGGATGATGCGCATGGCGGCATTGTCCACGAAGAGGTAATCGGTTTCGATGTCGGGGTACTGCGGCGCGATCTCCTGCGCGATTTGCCGCCACAAGCGTGAGGTAGCGATCACGTTCGCCTTATCCACCACGGTTACTTTTTTGCGCCGCTGCGCGGCAAACTTGTAAGCCAGATGCAGGATACGTTCTACCTCTTCGCGGGTGTAAACGCAGGTGTCATAGGCCGTATTGCCGTCTTCGCTCCGTCCCTGCGGACGACCGAAGTACATGCCGCCGGTAAGCTCGCGGATGCATACGAAATCGGCTCCGGAGACGAGGTCGGCACGGAGCGGCGATTTGTGGACCAGCGAAGGAAAAGTCATCACGGGGCGGATGTTTCCGTACAGTCCCAATTGCTTGCGCATACGAAGCAAACCCTGCTCGGGGCGCACCTTGGCTTTGGGATCGTTGTCGAATTTGGGATGGCCGATTGCGCCAAAAAGCACCGCGTCGGACTGCATGCACAGAGCGTGCGTTTCCGGCGGATAGGGATCGCCCACGGCATCGATCGCCCACGCGCCCACCATGGCCTCTTCGTACGATAATTCATGTCCGAACCGATCGCAAACGGCCTGCGTTACGTGCAACGCCTGCGCCATGATTTCGGGGCCTATGCCGTCACCGGCTAATACTGCTATATTGATTTTCATTGTTGTATAAAATTGCTGATATCTGATTTTTTACTTCTTATTATTTCTGATTTTTTTCCCTTACGGCAACTGCATATGGTTGATGACGGGGATATTTCCTTTCTCAATCATGTTGAGCATCTTCATGGTCGCTTTGATGGCGGCAGCCGTCTGATCGACATCCAGTCCCCTCGTTTTGAAAACTTTTCCGTCGAACTTCCAGGTGATAATCGTTTGCACGTAAGCGTTCGTTTTTCCGCCCGGAGGGATGACCACCACGTAATCGAGCAATTCGGGGGTCGGCTTGTCGAGGCTTTTGTAAATCTTGTACATCGCTTTTGAAAACGCGTGGTACTGTCCTTCGCCCGCAGCCGACTGTTCGTAAACCTGCCCTCCGATAGAGAGTTTCACGGTAGCCGTAGGACGCATCCCCTCAGTAAGCATCAGCGAATAGTTGAGTATCTTGATACTCTGGTTCT
>CALHPT010000262.1 GCA_938036405.1 uncultured Tannerella sp. | reverse complement strand
GTCCTCAAAATATTTTCCGAAGAGAGCGCCTGACGGTTGGTGGTTCTTATTGGAATATCCGACGAGAGCGCCCAACAGGTAGCTGCTCATAACGTACTCCCAAACGAGAGCGCCCGACAGACAGCGGCCTGTAACGTACTCCCAAACAGGAGCGAGTGACGGGCGACGGCTTGCTGCGTACTCCCAAATAAGAGCGCCCGACGGACGGCGGCTCATAACGTACTCCCAAACGAGAGCGAGTGACAGGCAGCGGCCTGTAACGTACTCCCCAATAAGAGCGACCGATGGACAGTAGCTCCCAAAATATTTTCCGAAAAGAGCGCCCAACGGACGGCGGCTCCCATAGTATTTTCCGACAGGGGCACGGCTTAAACCATCGCCCACGGATGACGTCTATCGCCCCGCTTTCGGGGCTTGGGCGCCTCGGATGGACATACGATTTATAGGTAAACAAACGATGATACAACGATTTTCGATCCTTTTTTTGAGCCTCCTGCTGCTGGGGGCTGCCACTGGAATGGTGGCGCAAGTCCACATCAAGGGCACGGTCGTCCGATCGGGCGAGCCGGCGGAGGCCGTCGAGATGGCGGCCGTGAGGCTGCTGAACATCAAGGACAGCGCGATGGTGAAGGGTACCGTCACGGACCGCGAGGGGCGCTTCGACCTGATGGGCGTCCGGCAGGGCGACTACCTGCTGCACCTGACGTACGTCGGGCTCGACCCGCTCTACCAACGGCTGCACATATCGGGCAGCAAGACGCCCGTGGACGTGGGTCGGCTGACGATGACCGAGGACGGGGTGCTGCTGGGCGAAGCCGTCGTGACGGCCCGCGCCGTGGAGGTGCAGGTCAAGAACGACACGGTGGAGTATAGCGCCAGCGCGTACAAGGTGGCCGAAGGCTCTGTGCTTGAGGATCTGCTGAAGAAGATGCCGGGCGTGGAGGTGAGCGCTGAGGGCGCGGTGACGGTGAACGGAAAGGAGATCAAAAAGATCCTGGTCGACGGCAAGGAGTTCTTCTCCGACGACCCCAAGGCGGCCTCCAAGAACCTGCCGGCCCAGATCGTCGACAAGGTGCAGACCTACGAGAAGAAGAGCGACCTGGCCATGCTTACGGGCTTCGATGACGGCGACGCGGAGGCCGTGATCAACCTCACGGTGAAGCCCGGCATGAAGCAGGGGTGGTTCGGCAACGCCTTTGCGGGGGCCGGCAGCCGCGGGCGGTACGACGTGAACACGATGTTGAACCGGTTCGTCGACGACGACCAGTTCTCGCTCATGGGCGGGATCAATAACACGAACAATATGGGCTTCACGGACTTTGCCGCGGCGGCCTTCGGCGGTGGCCCGGGCGGCGGGCGGCACCGGTTCGGGGGCTTCGGCGCGGGGAATGGCATCACCTCGTCCGGCAACGTGGGTACGAACTTCAGCAAGCGCCTAATGAAGGATCTGACGGTCGGGGGCAACGTCCGGTTCTCCGGTTCGGACAACGAGGCGCGGGCCAAGACCGACCGGCAGAACATCCTGGCCGGCGATAGCACCTCGTTCGACCACGCCGAGAGCGCCTCCGACACCCGGACGCGAAACGTGGGCTTCAACCTGCACCTGGAGTGGAAGCCGGACACGCTGACGCAGGTCATCTTCCGCCCGGAGTTCTCCTATGGCACCACCCACACCGACGCAGAGGAGCTGACCCATACCCTCAGCGGGAGCCTCGACTCGGTGAACGCCTCCCGATCGCGCTCCCGTGTGGACGGCCACGCGCTGACGGCCTCCGCCAAGCTCGACGTCAGCCGCAAGCTGAACAGTCGCGGCCGCACGCTGACGCTCTCCGTCTCCGGCGGCGGCAACCAATCGATCGACAACACCCAGAATCGCTCCGACACGCGCTTCCTGCTCTTCGCCGACTCTACCGAAACGATCGACCAGCAGGTGCACAGCGACACGCGGGGCTACAACGTGCGCGGCAAGGTGGCGTGGGTCGAGCCGCTGGGTCACTCCAACTTCCTGCATCTCTCCTATCGCCTCCGACGGACACACCGCGAGCTGCTCCGCGACGCCTACCTCATCGATGGGGAGGGCCAATACACCGTGCCCGACACCACGACGGGCCGCAACACACGTAGCGACGCGACCGAGCACCGCCTCAACCTCTCCTTCAAGATGGTCCGCCCGAAGTACGACTTCACCCTGGGGCTCAACTTCGACCCTACCCAGACCCGCACCGTGACTGAGATGGCCGGTCGGACGCTCTACGACCTCTCCCGGAGCGTCGTCAACTACTCCCCGACGGCCAAACTGCGGATCCGCTTCGACAAGCGCACCGACCTCCGCCTCGATTACGACGGCCGCACCGAGCAGCCCTCCATGACGCAGCTCCAGCCGGTGGCCGACCTCTCCGACCCGCTCAACACCGTCATCGGTAACCCGGACCTCCGCCCCACGTACACGAACAGCCTACGCCTCCACTTCGGCAAATTCATCCCCGACAAGCAGTCCGCATTCATCTTCATGGCCAGCGCGAACTATGTGCTGAACGACATCGTCAGCCGCACCACCACCGACCGCCTCACGGGTCGCCGCCAGACCACCTACGAGAACATCGATGGCAATTACAACCTCGACGGCCGCCTGATCATCAACCTCCCGCTGCCGGGCAAGCATTTTACGCTTAGCTCCATGACCTACGCCCGGTACGGACAGTCCGGCGGCTTCATCGACGGAGCCCGCAACACGAGCAAGGCCACCGTCCTCATGCAGCACGCAGGCATCAGCTTCCGTTCGTCCCTGGCCGACATCGAGCTTAACGGCAACATTCGCCATAACCGCACCCGCAACACACTCAGCGCCGGCCGCGACCTGAGCACCCTCAACTATGGCGGCAGCGCAGCCTTCACACTCTACCTCCCACTCGGCTTCCGACTGGAGTCTGACCTCACCTACTCCACCAACTCAGGCTACACCGATGGCTATTCGCAGCGCGAATGGCTCTGGAATGCGGGCGCCTCGAAGTCGTTCCTGAAGAACAACGCCGGCATGCTCCGCCTAAAGATGTACGACATCCTGCACCAGCGCAGCAACATCTCGTACAGCGCTACGGCGACGGCTATCCGCTACTCGGAGTACAACACGCTCTCCAGCTACGTCATGCTGCACTTCATCTACCGCTTCAGCCTCTTCAAGGGCGGGGCCAACGCGTCCGACATGCGCATGCCCGGCCCACCCGATCGAGGCGGTCGCGACCGTCGACCGCGGGATTAAGTCCTGAACGCAGACGGCTGCATCCGTCGCCCCTACGCCCTGAAACCTGTGGGTGTACGGATGCAAAAAGTCCTGCCGGCAGAGGAGGTATTCGCCTCCCGCCGGCAGGACTTTTTAGAAGCTGTTTTGAATTTATTTCGGAGAATATCGGGAGGATGTTTCTGATGATTTTGTTTCATCATTTGATGAGCATAGCAAGCTATGTGAGGATAAATGATGGGACAAAAGGGCAGAAACAGACCCCAATAGACCCGAAATAGAAAGGAGAAAGCTCCGCCAAAACAGCTCCTTAAAATAATCACTCAATAAATTCAAAACAGCTTCTTACTTTCGGTTATCAGTTATACAATGAATCAAACAGGCTCGGGTCAGTGTATAGCACCCGGCCATCGACTACGCGGGCGGCCTGCGTGTATGGATGTTCCTCGGCACGGTTCACGCCCGTGATGTGCATTACCTGCCAACCGTGCGCCTTGAGGTAGTCCGAGACTAACGAACGGTGGCAACGCCACCAAACTGCTTCGGCACAGAAGTAAGCCGTCGGTTTGCGTGTAGCAGCCTCCATGAGTTGGGCTATGCCGCGGGCGAAGTCAGCCGTCTCCATATAATCCGCATAGGCGCGGAAGGAGGCGTTGCGCCAGCGCGTGTTGTGCGATTCGCGATGCACGCGGCGGCGGCCGCCCAACTCGGGGAGGTGCAGGTAAGCAATGCCAGCGGCGGGCAGGGAGGTTTGCAAGGCTTCTTGGTTGTACTGCGGATACTTGTTCGAGCCCGGCAGCCCTCGGATGTCCGCCAACTGTGTGACGCCGAAGGAGCGAAGCATGGCGATAAAGACCTCGATCGGATGGGTGGAGTGCCCGATCGTATAAATCACTGGCTCAGTCATACGGGGGGATCGTCTATTCCTTATGGCGTCAGGTCCTCTTACGGTGTCAGCACTCGATGCCCGGCCGGGCCTCGACGCCGAGGGTGTAGTAATGCTTCACCTCCTGCATGTCGGTGACGAGGTCAGCAGCGGCGATGAGGTCGGGCGTAGCATAGCGACCGGTGACGACGACTTCCGTGTCGGGGTGGCGGTCATTGATGGCATCGATGAGTTCGGCGGAGGTAAAGAGGCCGAAGTAGACGGCGATGGTAGCTTCGTCAAGGATCACGAGCCCATAGCGGCCGTTGTGGAGTATGCGCCGAACTTCCTCGAGCCCCTCGGCGGCGCGACTGATATCGTCCGGTGTGGGTTTGCGCTCGATGAAGCACTCCGAGCCGTAGCGGTGGGTGGTGATGGTAGGGATGCGGCGATCGATGTAGGCGATTTCGCCGTATCGCTGGCCTTTGACGAACTGTGCGATGTAAACACGTCGGCCGGCTCCGACTGCGCGGAGGGCCAACCCAATGGCAGCGGTGGTCTTACCCTTGCCGTTGCCGGTGTAGAGATGTACGTAACTCATAGTGGATTGATATTAGTAGGTTGAGAGGATTTAGTTTGAGGTAGTTTGAAGGAGGGTGGAAGGGGATGAAAAAGAGAGGTGCCTAAAGGCTCCGACCTTCTCTGCATAAGAATCAATGCCCCCGACTATCCGTGCGTCAATTCCTTGGGGCTTCCTCATCATTCTTTCACGAAGGCCTTCTTACCGTCCACATAGAGCGCCTGCTCGGCATCGTTGAAAGCGTAGCGGTCAGCCTTGTAGGTTCCATCGTCAGCCTTGTCGAGGATGATGGACCCTGATTCGCTGTTGGGCAGGAAGATTTCGGCTTTCGAGCGGTCGTCGTTGAAGAGTACGAAGGCGCTGATGACGGCTTCGCCCTCTTTCTTTTCTACGGGGTTCAGGCGGGTGCCGACCTCGAAGACTTGCACACATTCTTGGCGCAGCTGGCTCCATGACTGTCCGGCCGAGGGAATGCAACCGTGCTCGTCGCGGTCGCCTCCTGTGGCGGGGGCTTCCTGCGCCTGCGCGGTAGAATCGGCGGCGGCAGTGTCTTGCTGCTGGGCGCTGTTATTACATGCGGCCAAGGCCAGCATGCTGATCACTGTGATAAATACTTTCTTCATTGTCTTGTCATGTAGAAATTAAAATCTGGGGGCAAAGATACATAGGCTGCGAGGGCTTTGGACATAGAGGGGGCATGAATAGCAGGAAATAGGCTTCGCCCCGCCGCGGAATGAGCCTAAGACGGTCGTTAGAGGCCCCATCGTGTCGCACGGGTGGACCCGGGCCTACATGACGCCTGCCACGCCCGGCGGTTGTGCAGCCTCTTTATCGGTCTACTTTTGCCGCCGTGATAAGTAAAAACAGTACACTACAATAACACATGAAGCAATCAATGAAGCGAGGCACACTCTGTGTGCAAGGCGGCTGGCAACCGAAGAACGGTGAGCCGCGCGTGGTGCCGATCTATCAGAGCACCACGTTCAAGTATGAATCAAGCGACGAGATGGGGCGACTCTTCGACCTCGAGGCGTCCGGATACTTCTACACCCGGCTGCAAAACCCGACGAACGACACCGTGGCGGCCAAGATCGCCGCACTCGAAGGCGGCGTAGCAGCCCTGCTCACCGCATCGGGCCAGACGGCTTCGTTTTACGCCATACTGAACCTCTGCAGCGCGGGCGATCATGTCGTTTGCGCCTCGGAGATCTACGGCGGAACGTTCAACCTCTTCGCCGTGACGATGAAGCGCATGCAGATCGACTTCACCTTCGTCAACCAAGACGCACCGGAGGAAGAGATCGACCGCGCCTTCCGACCGAACACGAAGGCCGTCTTCGGCGAGACCATCGCTAACCCTGCCTGCGCGGTGTTGGACATCGAGAAGTTTGCCCGTATAGCTCACCGCCACGGCGTGCCGCTCATCGTGGACAACACCTTCGCCACGCCCATCAACTGCCGACCCATCGAGTGGGGTGCCGACATCGTCATCCACTCCACGACGAAGTACATGGACGGCCACGCAACGTCTGTGGGCGGCGCTATCGTCGACAGCGGCCGCTTCGACTGGGAGGTGCACGCGGAGAAGTTCCCTGGCCTCACCACCCCCGACGCCTCCTACCACGGCATCGTCTACACGCAACGGTTCGGCAGCGCAGCCTACATCACCAAGGCGGTGGTGCAGCTCATGCGCGACCTCGGTGCCATCCCTGCGCCGATGAACGCCTTCCTGCTGAACCTCGGCCTCGAGACGCTACACCTGCGTGTGCCGCGCCACTGTGCCAACGCGTTGTCTGTAGCCGAATACCTCAGCCAACACCCGAAGGTGGCATGGGTGCATTATCCCGGTCTGAAGGGCGATAAGCATTACGCGGCGGCGCAGAAGTATCTGCCTAACGGCTCGTGCGGCGTGCTGACGCTCGGCTTGAAGGGCGGACGCGAGCAGGCCATCCGGTTCATGGACGCCCTGCGGATGGTCGCCATCGTTACCCACGTAGCCGACGCGCGTTCGTCGGTGCTCCATCCCGCGAGCCACACGCACCGCCAGCTGACCGACGAGCAACTGAAGGCCGCCGGTGTGGCTCCGGATCTGATCCGCTTCTCCGTCGGCATCGAAGACATCGAGGACATCCTAGCCGACGTGGAGCAGGCGCTTGAACACGCATAACCACTTATAACTACATAAAAAAGAATCATGACTGATTTAGCAATCATTGGAGGCGGGCCGGCCGGCTATGTGGCTGCCGAGCGCGCCGGAGCGAAAGGATTGAGCGTAACGCTCTTTGAGAAGAACAACCTCGGCGGCGTCTGCCTCAACGAGGGCTGCGTGCCCACGAAGACGCTGCTCTACAGCGCCAAGGTGTACGACTACGCCCGCCACGGCGACAAGTATGGCGTCACGACCGAGGGCGCTGCGTTTGACTACGGCAAGATCGTGGCCCGCAAGAACAAGGTCGTGCGCAAACTCGTGGCCGGTATCGGTGCCTCGATGAAGGCGCATGGCGTGAATGTCGTCAAGGGCGAGGCGCGCATCACAGGCCGGAAGGAAGACGGCACGCTGACCATCGAGTGCAACGGCGAGGCGTACGAAGCAAAGAACCTCTTGCTCTGCACCGGTTCCGAGGCCTTCGTGCCGCCCATCCCCGGCGTACCTGAGGCGGGCGACGTGATCGTGACTAACCGCGAAATACTGGCACTCAAGGAGCGCCCCCAGTCGATCGTCATCATCGGCGGCGGCGTGATCGGCATGGAGTTCGCCAGCTTCTACAACAGCCTCGGCACGGAGGTGACCGTCGTGGAGATGCTGCCCGAGATACTCGGCGGGCTCGACGGTGAGGTGAGCGTCATGCTGCGCGAGGTGTACGCCAAGCGGGGCATCCAATTCCGGCTCTCTTGCAAGGTGACGGAGGTGCGCGGTAATGAGGTCATCTATGTCGACGCAGAGGGCAACACGGCTTCAGCCACGGGCGAGAAGATCCTCATGAGCGTAGGCCGCCGCGCCGTGACGGCCAATCTCGGATTGGAGACGATTGGCGTGGAGATGGAGCGCGGCGCTGTCAGGACGGACGCGCAGCTGCGCACGAATGTGCCGAATGTCTTCGCCGCGGGCGACATCAACGGCTTCTCCATGCTGGCTCACACCGCCAGCCGTGAGGGCGAAGTGGTGGTGAACAACCTGACGGGCACACCGGACGAGATGCGTTACGACGCCGTTCCGGGCGTGGTCTATACCAACCCCGAGGTGGCCGGCGTAGGTCTGACCGAAGAGCAGGCTGAGAAGAGTGGTGTGCCCTACGCTGTGGCAAAGTTGCCGATGGCCTTCTCCGGCCGATTTGTCGCCGAAAACGAAGGTGCCAACGGGCTTTGCAAGGTGATCTATGATCCGGACAAGCACACCGTGCTGGGCGTGCACATGCTGGGCAACCCGTGCAGCGAGATGATCTTCGGCGCATCGATGGCCATCACCCAGGGCATGACGATCGCCGAGCTTCAACGCGTCATCTTCCCGCACCCCACGGTGTCCGAGATCTTCAAGGAGACGCTGTTTACGATCCATTGAACGATCGCTGACTCAAGGGCCGGGCCCGTGCGCTCGGTTCGTAAACAATAAAGAAAAGGCTGCCGGACGGACTGTGGGGAGCGATCCCCCATTCGTTCGGCGGCCTTGTGTTTTGTGGGTAGATATCATGTGGGGAGGGGGACATCTGAGATAATCCCTTTTGGTGCCCGACGGGGTGTTGGCCAGAATACGCATATTCATCCCTCTTCTACCTTTGCCGGCCGACAATAAAAGACTTAGTCAAAATGCTATCTATACTCGATGAACTTAACGATGCACAGCGCGAAGTGGTGCTTTACAACGACGGCCCGTCGATGGTTGTGGCCGGTGCGGGGTCGGGCAAGACGCGCGTGCTGACGTACAAGATCACCTACCTACTCAGCCGTGGCTACGAGCCGCACCGCATCCTGGCCCTGACCTTTACGAACAAGGCCGCACGCGAGATGAAGGACCGCATCGCCGCGCTGACGAGCGAGCGCACCGTCCGGCAACTCTGGGCCGGCACGTTCCACTCCATCTTCTATCGCATCCTGCGCGAAGAGGCGGAGTATGTGGACTACAACCCGGACTTCACCATCTACGACGCCACCGACTCGCGTAACCTGATCCGCAGCATCCTCCGCGAAATGCAGCTGGACGAGAAAACGTATCGCCCGGGGCTTGTGCAGAGCCGCATCTCGAACGCCAAGAACGCCCTCGTTACGGCCGAGGCCTACGGTCGCAATAGGGAGCAGGTGGAGTACGACGCCCGGTGCCGCGTGCCCCTCATCCGCGAGATCTACACCCGCTATCAGAACCGTTGCCGGCAGGCCGAGGCGATGGATTTCGACGAGCTGCTGCTCCAGACGAACATCCTCTTTCGCGACCACGCCGAGGTACTGGATCGTTATCAACGGCACTTCCGGTTTGTGCTTGTGGACGAGTATCAGGACACGAACCTGGCGCAGCATATGATCGTCAATCGCCTTTGCGAGAAGCACCGCCACATCTGCGTCGTGGGCGACGACGCGCAGAGCATCTACTCCTTCCGCGGCGCCAACATCGACAACATGCTGCGCTTCAAAGACACCTATCCGGAGTATCGCCTCTTCAAGCTCGAACGCAACTACCGCTCTACGCGCAACATCGTGGAGGCGGCCAACAGCCTCATCGATAAAAACAAGGGACGGATCCCCAAGAACGTCTATTCCGAGAATGAGGCCGGCAGCAAGATCCGCGTCCTATCGTCATACACCGACTACGAGGAGGCCTACCTTATCGCCTCGCAGATCACGGAGCTGCAGCGGGCTGGCGACAGTCCGCTGTCGGAGTTCGCCGTGCTCTATCGCACCAACGCCCAGTCGCGCGTCCTTGAGGAGGCGCTGCGGAAGAAGGGCATCGCCTATCGCGTCTACGGCGGGCAGTCGTTCTACCAGCGCAAGGAGGTGAAAGACATCATCGCCTACTTCCGCGTCATCGTCAATCCCGACGACGAGGAGGCACTCAAGCGCATCATCAACTATCCCGCCCGTGGCATCGGCGAGACGACCGTCACGAAGCTCATGCGCGCTGCCACCGAACACGGCGTCAGCCTCTGGGCCGTCGTGAGCGACCCTGCGGCCTATGCGCTGTCGGCCAACCAAGGCACACTGCGCAAGCTCAGCGCCTTCCACGGCCTGATTCAGGAGCTACGCACTGAGAACGACAACCTGCAAGCCGTGGAGATGGCCGAGCTGATCGTTAAGCGCAGCGGTATCGCCGCAGAACTCTTCCAAGACCGCTCTGTGGAGGGCGTCTCGCGGCAGGAGAATATGCAAGAGGTGCTCAAGGCCGTGCGCGCCTTCGTGGTGAGTGCACGCGAGGAAGGCGCCGATGAGCTGCTGCTCTCCGACTTCCTCCGCGAGGTGTCGCTCCTTACTGATCAGGACGAGAAGCAAGACGAGTCCGCCGACCGCGTCACGCTCATGACCGTCCACGCGGCCAAGGGGCTGGAGTTTGACAACGTCATTATCGCCGGCATGGAAGAGAATCTCTTCCCCTCACAGATGGCGATGGATAGTCCGCGCGCCATCGAGGAGGAGCGGCGACTCTTCTACGTGGCCCTCACCCGAGCCCGTCGCCATTGCCTCATCACCTACGCCAAGACGCGCTTCCGCAATGGCTCGAACCACTCCTGCACGCCGAGCCACTTTCTGGACGACATCGACCCCACGCTCCTCATCCGCCCGGACGATCCCTCGCTGATGGCCCGACCGGCCACGCCGCCGCGTCCGGCTGCCACGCGTCCGTTAGTCACCACCGCCACCTCGGCCACCTCCGACCGTCCCTCGGCACGCTTCCGGCGACTACCCACGGACGTCCATCAGCCTGCGCCGCAACAGGTGGATGCCATCGGCGACTTACACACGGGCGACACCGTTCGCCACGACCTCTTCGGCACCGGCACCATCGTCACCCTCGAGGGCGAAGGCGGCAACGCCAAAGTCACCGTCGACTTTGAATACTCCGGCCGCCGCTCGCTGCTCCTCAAATACGCGCGACTCACCGTCGTCAAGGAATAACCTCACCCCCTATAATTATCCACCTTCTACCCTCTATTTTATATGTCAACCCCTTCCCCCTGCTACGTCGTTGAAGAATCCCTGCTCCGCCGCAACCTCTCGCTCATCCGCAGCGTCAAGGAGCGCGCCGGCGTGGAGATCATCCTCGCCCTGAAAGCCTCCGCCCTGTGGCACGTCTTCCCCATCGTCCGCGAATACATCCCATGCGCCACGGCCAGCTCCGTCTGGGAGGCGCGCCTCGTCCTCGACGAGATGGGTACCCCCGCCCACACCTATTCGCCGGCCTACACCGAGGCCGACTTCCCCGAGCTGCTCTGCTGCAGCAGCCACATCACCTTCAACTCCCTCACGCAGTACGAGCGCTTCCGCCCGATGGTCGAGGCCGACGGCGCACGTGTCTCGTGCGGCCTGCGCATCAACCCCGAGTATTCCGAGGTGGGCACGGCGCTCTACAACCCCTGCGCCCCCGGATCGCGCATGGGCATCACCGCCGATAAGTTGCCCGACCGACTGCCCGCGGGCGTCGAGGGGCTGCACTTCCACACCCTCTGCGAATCGTCGGCCGAGGATCTCGTGCAGACGCTCCGCGCCGTCGAGGAGCGCTTCGGGCGCTGGCTGCCTGAGGTACGTTGGCTGAACATGGGCGGCGGTCACCTGATGACGCGCGCCGGCTACGACGTCGACCTCCTCGTCGACACCCTCCGCCGTTTCCGCGCCGCCCACCCGAACCTCTCGCTCATCCTCGAGCCCGGCTCGGCCTTCTTCTGGCAGACGGGCTACCTGCAAACGACCGTCGTGGACATCGTCGAGAACGGCGGCATCACCACGGCCATCATCGACGCCTCCTTCACGTGCCACATGCCCGACTGCCTCGAAATGCCTTACAAACCCACTGTCCGCGGCGCCACGGAGCCGATCGAGGGGCGCCCCACGTACCGCATCGGCGGGTGCAGCTGCCTGAGCGGCGACTTCATAGGCGACTGGTCGTTCGAGCGCCCGCTCCGCGTTGGCGATCCGATCATCTTCGAGGACATGATCCACTACACGACCGTCAAAACGACCATGTTCAACGGCATCCGCCACCCGTCGCTGGCCATCGTGCCCCTCGGCGCCGATCGCCCGCAGGTTTTCCGCACGTTCACCTACGCGGATTACCGTAGCCGCATGTCGTAAGTGCAAAGCCGGCCTCGTTTACCCTTCAAACGTCTGGCGTAACCCGAAAAGATGCCCCGTTTGGTTCGCTCCGAGTCGTCGAGGCGGAAAAAATGGCTGTAAATCGAATGCTTTTCATGTGATCGTATATCATTTACACTGGATATTGAATGTTTTTCATGTGATCGTGTTTAATTGATGATGTAAGTCGAGTGTTTTTAATATGAATGTATGCCATTTATACTGTAAATCGAACGCTTTTAATATGAACGTATATCGCTTACGATGTAAATCATGTACGATCAATGCGAAAGCATTTGACTTACATCGTAAATTGTATATGATCAATGTGAAAACAAATCATTGACGAGGTAAATGGTATATGCTTACTGTAAAAGAGGATAATTTACGGTGTAAACGATATACGATCATATTAAAAGCATTCGTTTTACGGTGAGTTTTTACCTTTGTGGGCACGGTGGAAGGGCAAACGAGCCACCCAATGGCAGCCCGCAACCCCGAGAAATAGGAAAAGAAGGAAGGTATAGCATGGACGAAGTCATTCAAATCCAAAAACTCAGTCAGCACAGGCTGAACAACGGCAAGCATAACGAGTTCCACACCACGGTTTACAGCTACGTCAGCGCCGAGGACGCCGAGAAGATCGGTGTGCCCGCGACGCTTATCGCGGAATACGGGGCGTGCATCGAGGAGGCCAAGGAGATGATCAAGGAGACGCGCGCGAGCTCCAAAACGGTTGCGATCAGGAAGAAAGATGCCGAATGCGACCGTCTGTTGTCGTTCATCTTGGCCGTGGTGCGCGCCATGCGCCTCTCGCCGCGGGCGGACGAGGCGGAGTCGGCCGAAGACCTGTACATCCAGCTGCGCGTCGGCAAACGCATCCAGGCCGAGGGCCCCAGCGTCAAGCCCGCGCGCATCGACTCGCTGCTGATCGACCTCAGGAAGCCCGAGCATGCCGTCCACCTGACGCGTCTCCGGCTCGACGAGGCGGTCGACCTGCTCGAGCAGACGAAAAACGAAATGCGTGCGCTGCAGGCCGATCGCACCGGCGAGCGAGCCGAGAACAAACGGCCGTCGCTCACCCAGATCCGTCCGACGATGGACCGCGTCTACGGGCGACTGACCCAACACCTGCAATTGGCCTATGTGGGCGGCCTCCCGCCCGTCGACCGGGAGGTGATCCACACCCTCGTGAAGCGCATCAACGAGCATATCGCCCACACCCGCATGACCTACAAGCAAAGCCAATCCCACCGCAAGCCGCGGCGCAAACCGACGGACGCCGTGTAGGGGCGGATCTACTTATAACTACCTCTGACTACTGGGGCGAAGCCCCCCACTACCGCGCCGTAAGGCCGCATCACTACCGGGGCGAAGCCCCCACTACCGCGCCGCAAGGCGCCTAACTACCCGGCCGCAAGGCCGATGATTATGGAAATAGGAAAATACAACACCCTGCGCATAGCCCGGCGCGTTGATTTCGGGCTGTATCTGGCCGACGCCGAAGGCAACGAAGTGCTGCTGCCTACGCGCTACGTCCCCGACGCCGCCCAAGAAGGCGACGAGCTGACCGTCTTCGTCTATCACGACAACGAAGGCCGCCCCATCGCCACCACCGACCGCCCCCTGGCCACCGTCGGCGAGTTTGCACGCATGAGAGTCCGCCAAGTGGCTGCCGCTGGCGCCTTCCTCGAGTGGGGACTGATGAAGGACCTCCTCGTACCCTTCCGCGAGCAGAAAATCCCCATGCAAGAAGGGCAGTGGCACATCGTCTACGTCTATCTGGACCACATCACCCAGCGAGTCGTCGGCTCCGCCCGCATCGACAAGTACCTCGACAACACCCCGCCCCGCTACACCCGCGGCCAGGCCGTCGACCTCTTTGTCACCGGCGAGACCGAGCTGGGATACAAGGTCATCATCAACCACCTGCACTCGGGTCTCCTCTACCGCAACGAAGTCTTCCGCCCCCTCCGCACCGGCGATCGCGCCACGGGGTACATCAAGGAGGTGCGCGAGGACGACAAGATCGACGTCAGCCTCTACCCCCTTGGCTACGATAAGATCGACGGCATCGCCGACCGCATCCTCGAAGCGCTGCGGCAGAACGGCGGCGCCCTGTCTGTGCATGACAAGAGCGACGCGGACGAGATCCGCGCCCTCTTCGGCTGCAGCAAGAAGAGCTTCAAGCAGGCCGTCGGCGCGCTCTACAAACGCCACCTGATCACCATCGAACCCGCAGGCCTCCGCCTCGTTGCCGAGGATTAAGGATGGAGGCACTGATCCGCTTTTACGACGAACGCATCGCGCAACATCGGGCCACGCTCGAGGCGCTGAAGCGAAAGATCTACCATGCCGGCACGCTCCGCCTGCTGATCGTTGTGGCTGCCTTGGTGGCTGTGTGGGTCGCTCGCGGTGCGGGGGGGGGCGTGCTGACGGGCATCGTGGCGGTGTGCGCCGTGCCATTCGTGGCGCTGATGGTTTACCACAACCGACTGTCAGCGCGGAAGGATTTCGCCACGGAGCTGATGCGCCTCAACGAGGCCGAACGGCGGGCGATCGATTACGATTTCAGCGCGTTCGATGGGGGAGGGGAGTACGCCGACGCCGCGCACCCCTTCGCGCTCGACTTGGACGTCTTCGGCGAGCAGTCGCTCTTCCGCAGCCTCAATCGCACGGCGACATCGGCCGGGCAGTCGCTCTTGGCCCAGTGGTTCATGCGTCCGCTGACGGAGCGCGCGGCCGTGTTGCGCCGTCGGGAGGCGATCCGTGAGCTGGCCGATCGACCCGACTTCCGTCAGCCGTTCTATGCCACGGGCATAGCGAGCAAGGGGCAGCGCGCCGAGGCGTCGGACGACTGGATGAAAGGCTTGCCGCGCTTTGCCGATCGCGCCGTGTGGCGGATGCTGAAGGTGCTTGTGCCTGCGCTGTGGATCGTCGTTGCGGTGGGCTGTGCCGTCGGTGCCTTCCCCGGGTGGGTGGCCGGAGGAATGCTCGCCGTGAGCTTCGGCGTGGCCAATCTGCCGGCCCGGCGCATCCACGCGCTGTGCAAGTCGGCCGACCAGATGGAGGACGTACTCAAGTCGTACGCCGCACTGATCGCGCGGGTGGAGGCGGAGACGTTCCGCGCTGAGTTGCTCGTCGCGCTGCGGCGTCGCTTTGTTCCGGCGGAGGGCGTCAGTGCTTCGCAGGCCATCCGCGGGTTGTCGCGCCTCATCGGGGCGCTTGATCAACGTTACAGCATGGCGGGGCTGTTCCTCAACTTGTTCCTGTTGCGCGACGTGTGGTTGGCCGCTCGCGTGGAGCGATGGATGGCGCGTCACGCGCGTCATGCGGCCGACTGGTTCGGGGCGCTGGCCGAGGTGGACGCATTATGCTCGCTCGGCGGCTTTGCCTTCAATCACCCGGACTATCCTTACCCCGAACTTACCGACGCCTATTTCTGCATGGAGGGGCGCGGATTAGGTCATCCGTTGATCCACCGCGACCGTTGCGTGCGTAACGATTTGCACATCGCTCGGCCGCCGCATTTCGTCGTCATCACCGGGGCGAACATGGCCGGCAAGAGCACGTACCTGCGCACCGTAGGCGTGAACTTCCTTTTGGCGTGTATGGGGCTGCCCGTCTGCGCCGAACAGCTGACGGTGTCGCCCGCGCCGCTCTTCACCAGTCTGCGCACGGCCGACTCGCTCGCGGCGGGCGAATCGTACTTCTTCGCCGAGCTGAAGCGCCTGAAGCAGATCATCGATCGGCTGCAGTCCGGCGAGCAGCTCTTCATCATCCTCGACGAGATCCTCAAGGGAACTAACTCAGAGGACAAGCGGAAGGGTTCGCTGGCACTGATGAAGCAGCTCGTCGGCCGTGGAGCGTGCGGTATCATCGCCACGCACGACCTGCAACTCGGTGCCTTGGCCGACGAGTTCCCCGAAGCCGTCGAGAACGGTTGCTTCGAAGCCGATATGACGCCCGACACGCTCACCTTCTCCTACCGCCTGCGCCCCGGTGTGGCCCAAAACATGAACGCCTGCTTCCTGATGAAGCGGATGGGTATCATCATGGGTAGTTAGGGTGGCCACAAGAGCCGTCCGGTAGTCAGAAGTAGTCCTTTGCTCTTTTCACTTTTAGTTATTCCGTTCCAGATATGACCCCTCAAGACCTTTACCCCCTCTTTTTGCGTCACCCAGCCGTCACGACCGACAGCCGACGCGTGACGCCCGGCAGCCTCTTTTTCGCACTCAAAGGCGACACCTTCGACGGTAACGCCTTTGCCCTGCAAGCCCTCCAAGACGGCTGCGCTTACGCCATCGTAGATGATCCCACGCTGCCTGACGATCCACGACTTCTCCGCGTCGACAGTGTCCTCGAGGCCCTGCAAGGCCTCGCCCGACTGCATCGCGAGACGCTCCGCACCCCCATCGTCGGCATCACCGGCACGAACGGCAAGACGACGACGAAGGAGCTCGTGGCCGCTGTCCTCGCCCGACGCCTCCGCACGCTCTGCACGGAGGGCAACTTCAACAACCACATCGGCGTGCCCCTCACGCTGCTCCGCCTCACGAAGGCGCACGAGATAGCCGTTGTCGAGATGGGCGCGAACCACCCCGGCGAGATTCGCGATCTCTGCGCCATCGCCCGACCGGACTGCGGGCTGATCACCAACGTCGGCCGAGCGCACCTCGAGGGCTTCGGATCGTTCGAGGGTGTCGTCCGCACCAAAGGCGAGCTCTACGACTTCCTCCGCACTACGGGTGGCCGCATCTTTATTGACGAAGACAATGAGCACCTCACGGCTATCGCAGGCGGGACGGACAGCGTAGGTTACGGCTGTGCCATGCGCCCCGCGACGTTCATCGCCGGGCAGACGGTGGACGGCCCACCGCCCTTCCTCGCTTTTGCTTGGCAGGAGCGTGGCGACGACCGACAGCACACGGTAACTACGCGACTCGTCGGCGGGTATAACCTGAAGAACGCGCTGGCGGCCGTGGCCGTGGGGCGCACGTTCGGCGTCCCGGCCGACGACATCAGTCGCGCGATCGCCGACTACACACCGACAAACAACCGTTCGCAGTGGATGGAGACGAGTCGCAACCGCCTACTCATCGATGCCTACAACGCCAACCCGAGCAGCATGCGCGCGGCCATCGACAACTTCTCCGCCTGGACGGTGGCCCCGAAGGCCGTCATCCTCGGTGACATGTACGAGCTCGGCGACGAGAGCCTGTCGCTACACGCCGAAGTCGTGCGTCGGCTCGAGGCCTGCCGCTTCGATCGCGTCATCCTCTGTGGCCCACGCTTTGCCGCCGTCGGTGGTCCGTTCACGTGTTACCCCACCGTCGAGTCCCTCTCCGCCGCCCTTGCCGAAAGTCCCTTGAGCGGCTACCACATCCTCATCAAAGGCTCTCACGGCATGCACCTTGAACGGATCATCTCGGCGCTGTGATGGAGCTTCCGCATCGGTAACTATTCCCCAATAACCACAAGACAATGATCAAATACAGCTTAATCGCGAACGATCTAACCCCCGAGCCGAACGATTATCGGGCACAAACGCACGCGGCAGGGGTGTTCGACAAAGAAGCCGTCATCGAACACATGCTGCAGCGCGGCTCACTCTTGACACGCACAGACATTCTGGCCGTCTTCAACGACATGGAGGAAGCCGTGGTCGACCTGCACCGACAAGGCTACACCGTCAACCTGCCGCTTTTCGGCACGAGTTTCAGCATCAAGGGACGCTTCGATAGGCCAGACGAGACCTTCTCGACTGATCGGCACCGGCTCAATATCAATGTACATCGCGGCCGCCTGCTCACCCATTTGCAGCGAGATCTGCGGCCGGAGAAGACGGATCGTGCACCTGCACAGCCGACTATTCATCAGGTGACTGATCTCGTAAGCGGGGTACAGAATGAGCGTCTGACGCCGGGCGGAGTAGTGGAGATCGTCGGCCGAGCCATCAAAATTGTCGGCAACGACGCTTCGGTGGGACTGTGGTTCATGGCGGCAGACGGCAGTAAGACGCGCGCCACCATCACGGTGCATAACAAGCCCTCGACAGTCTTAGCCGTCATTCCCTCCCTCGCGCCCGGCACGTACAGCGTAAGGATCGTGACGCAGTATCTTATTGGGGGAGGATTGCTCAAACATCCTAAGTTTCATGTCTTCGATAAAGCCTTGATAGTCGATTGACCTATGGCGGATGATCTATTCACTATTATAATAGTTAGATATTCATGGATTGAATAGTGAGCTATTCACTGTTATAACAGTTAGAGAATAACGCATCGAATAGTGAGAGATTCATGATTATAATAGTGAAGTGTTCACAGATCAAATAGTGAGATGCGTCTGATTATATGGATAGCCGCTGAAGGCCGTCTTGGATAGCCTCCAATCCCCCCATTTCATAGCATTCAAGCCACAAGTAGAGCACTGGCTGCGCGCCTTTTTCAATTCACTCGAAAGATTACTTTTGCGGCGATTTTCCAAGAAGATAACAGATTAAGTAGATATACGCAAGATGAAGAATCGATTTGCCGAGTATGATTCATTCGATTTGTCGGAGATCAATCGCGAAGTGCTAAAGAAATGGCAAGAGGGCGACCTCTTCCATAAAAGCCTATCCATACGGACCGGTGCACCCGATTTCGTGTTTTATGAAGGTCCCCCCTCAGCCAACGGTATGCCGGGCATTCACCACGTCATCGCTCGCACGATCAAGGACATATTCTGCCGATACAAAACGATGAAAGGCTTCCGCGTCGATCGCAAAGCCGGTTGGGACACCCATGGCCTGCCCGTGGAGCTCGGCGTCGAAAAGGAACTGAGCATCACTAAAGAAGACATCGGGCGCAAGGTCAGCGTGGCCGAATACAACGCCGCCTGCCGCAAAAACGTGATGACCTACACCAAAGAGTGGGAAGACCTCACCCAACAGATGGGCTACTGGGTCGACATGGAGCACCCCTACATCACCTACGACAACCGCTACATTGAAACCCTTTGGTACCTGCTCAAGGCCCTTTACGAAAAAGGATTGCTGTATAAAGGATACACCATACAACCCTACTCGCCCGCGGCTGGCACGGGGCTCAGCTCGCACGAGCTGAACCAGCCTGGTTGCTACCGCGACGTGAAGGATACGACCGTGACGGCGCAGTTCCGGGCCGTAAAGCCCGAGCAGCCCGCCAACGACTTCCTGAAGAGAGTGTTCGCCAGCAGTGACGCGCAGGCGGACGTTTATTTTCTTGCGTGGACCACAACGCCGTGGACGTTATCGTCGAACACGGCGCTGTGCGTCGGCGGGGATATCGACTACGTGGCCGTCCGATCCTTCAACCCTTACACAGGCGCTCCCAATACCTACATTCTGGCTGAGGCACGCCTCGCGGCATACTTTAATCCGAAGGCCGCAGACACACCTCTCAGCGCCTACAAGCCGGGCGACAAGCTGGTCCCCTACGAGGTGATCGGCCAGTGCAAAGGCCGCGATCTCGTCGGACTCTCTTACGAGCAACTCATCCCTTGGTTCAACCCCGGCGACGGAGCCTTCCGAATCATTTCCGACAACTACGTCACGACCGACGACGGTACGGGTATCGTGCACATCGCGCCCACCTTCGGTGCCGACGATGCTCGCGCAGCTAAGGCCTTCGGTGTCCCGCCCTTGCAACTCGTAGATAAGGCAGGCAACCTCCGTCCCGCCGTCGACCTCAAGGGGCGCTTCTATCGCCTCGAAGACCTCGATGAGACCTACGTGAAGGAGCGCGTAAACACTGACTTATATAAGGAGTACGCGGGGCGCTACGTGAAGAACGATTACGATCCCGCACTCACTAACCCCAACGAAAAGGATCCGCTCGACGTCGACCTTTGTGTCATGCTCAAGCAGCAGGGGCTGGCCTTCAAGATCGAGAAGTATGTACACAACTATCCGCACTGCTGGCGCACCGATAAGCCGATCCTTTACTATCCGCTTGACAGCTGGTTCATCCGCACCACTGCTTGCCGCGATCGCATGATCGAGCTCAACAACACGATCAACTGGAAGCCGCAAAGCACCGGCACAGGTCGCTTCGGTAAGTGGCTCGAGAACTTGCAAGACTGGAACCTGAGCCGCAGCCGCTACTGGGGCACACCGCTGCCCATTTGGCGCACAGATGACAACGCAGAAGAGAAGTGCATTGGCTCTGTCAGCGAACTATACGCCGAGATCGAACGCTCCGTGGAGGCAGGCTTTATGAAGAGCAACCCCTATAAGGATAACGGCTTTGTGCCCGACACCTACACGGCCGAGAACTACGACCGCATCGACCTGCATCGCCCCTACGTGGACGACATTGTGCTCGTCTCCTCCACAGGACGCCCGATGAAGCGCGAAACAGACCTCATCGACGTATGGTTCGACTCTGGCGCCATGCCTTACGCGCAGATCCATTACCCGTTCGAGAATAAGGAGGCCTTCGACGCACGCAAGGTCTACCCCGCTGACTTTATCGCCGAAGGGGTCGACCAGACGCGTGGGTGGTTCTTCACGCTCCACGCACTGGGCACAATGCTCTTCGACAGTGTAGCCTTCAAAAACGTTGTCTCCAATGGTCTCGTGCTTGATAAGAACGGCAACAAGATGTCCAAGCGCCTTGGCAACGCTGTCGATCCCTTTGCGACCATTAAGCAGCACGGTTCCGATCCGTTGCGCTGGTACATGATTACGAACGCTTCGCCGTGGGACAACCTGAAATTCGACCCAGACGGTGTCGAAGAGATGCGTCGCAAGTTCTTCGGTACCTTATATAATACGTATTCCTTCTTCGCACTCTACGCCAATGTCGACGGCTTCACCTACAGCGAACCAGACGTACCGATGGCAGAGCGCCCGGAGATCGATCGTTGGATCCTGTCGCTGCTCCACTCGCTTGTCAAGGACGTGGACGGTTATCTCGATACGTACGACCCGACCCGTGCGGGGCGTGCTATAGCGGACTTCATCAACGATCACCTAAGCAACTGGTACGTGCGGCTCAATCGCCGGCGTTTCTGGGGCGGTGGCATGACGACCGACAAGCTGTCGGCTTATCAGACGCTCTATACCTGCCTTGAGACGGTGGCCAAGCTGATGGCGCCCATCGCACCGTTCTATGCCGATCGTCTCTATGGCGACCTGATCGCCGTGACGGGACGCGAGAGTGCCGAATCGGTTCATCTGGCCGACTTCCCCGTGTGCGACGAGGCGATGATTGACAAGACGCTGGAGGAACGGATGCAGATTGCGCAAGACATCTCTTCGATGACATTGGCGCTGCGTCGGAAGGTGAATATCAAGGTGCGCCAACCGCTATCCACGTTACTTGTATCTGCCGTCGACGGCCATCAGCAATCGGCTGTGGAGGCGGTGCAGGACATCATCCTGAACGAAGTCAACGTGAAGGAACTGAAGTTTGCCGACAGCGGATCGAACATCCTTGTGAAGAAGGTTAAGCCTGACTTCAAGAAGCTCGGTCCACGTTACGGCAAGGTGATGAAGGCACTCGCGGCGGCTATCCAAGCGATGACGCAGGAGGAGATTGCCACCTTCGAGCGCGACGGATCGTTCACCTTCCCCATCGAAGGCAATGCCTGTACGGTGGTGACGGACGATGTAGAGATCATCTCTGAGGACATTCCCGGATGGCTCGTAGCTAATGAAGGTCGCCTGACTATTGCGCTCGACATTACGGTGACGGACGAGCTGCGTCGCGAAGGTCTTGCTCGCGAGTTGGTGAACCGCCTACAGAACTTACGCAAGAGCAGTGGATTGGAAATAACGGATCGCATCCGCGTGGCCCTTGCTCCGGCGAAGGAGATGGAGGGTGTACTTGAGGCTTACGGCGACTATATCTGTCGGCAGGTGTTTGCCGAGACGATTGAAACAGTTGCGGGCGCGACAGGCACGACGGAACTGGAGTTCGACGACTTCCAATTGCCCGTTAAGATTGAGAAGGTGTAACCCACACCACACCCAGAATAAATAAACAGTGAACATTAGGAAACCAAACATTTTATCAAATAAAGGAGACTGAAGTCATGGCTGAGAAAACACGATACTCGGATGCGGAACTTGAGGAGTTTCGCGCCATCATCATGGAGAAGCTGGATAAAGCGAAGAAGGATTACGACTTGCTGCGCGAAGGCATCTCTAACTCGGAAGGCAACGACGTGTCTGACACCTCGCCCACGTTCAAAGTGATGGAAGAGGGGGCTTCGACGCTCTCGAAAGAGGAAGTCGGACGGCTGGCACAGCGTCAGATGAGGTTCATTCAAAACCTGCAGGCGGCCTTGATCCGTATCGAGAACAAGACCTACGGCGTTTGTCGCGAGACGGGTAAGCTGATCTCTAAGGAACGGCTGCGGGCAGTGCCCCACGCCACGTTGAGCATTGAAGCCAAACAAAGCGGCGTGAAATGAGCGAACCGACACGAGCAACTAAGGCTTGGGGAGCAGCGGCGATCATCCTGCTGCTCCTTTTTTTGGATCAAGCTTTCAAGATTTGGGTGAAGACGCACATGGCGCTGGGTGAGAGCATCACCATCTTCCCGTGGTTCCAACTCTATTTTACGGAGAATCCCGGCATGGCGTTCGGGATGGAGTTTTTCAACAAACTCGTTCTCTCCGTCTTCCGCATCGTGGCCGTGGTCTGCATCGCCTACTACCTTGTGCAACTCATTCGGAAGGAATATCCACTGGGGTACATCGTTTGCATCGCCATGATTTTTGCTGGCGCTCTTGGGAACATCATCGACAGCGTCTTCTACGGCGTCATTTTCAACCACAGTTACGGGCAGGTGGCTACGCTGATGCCCGAAGGCGGCGGTTATGCGCCTCTGCTTCATGGCAAGGTCGTCGATATGCTCTACTTTCCGCTGATTGAGACCAAGCTGCCCGCTTGGGTGCCCATCTTTGGCGACCAGGAGTTCGTCTTCTTTCGGCCCATTTTCAATCTGGCCGACTCGAGCATTTGCGTGGGCGTCTTCCTGCTGCTCATCTTCCACAGCCGCACGCTGAGCTTCAGCCTTTCGAAACGCCCCACGTCGGAGGGCGAGGCAGAATAAGCGCTTCTTTTCCACATGACAATCTCCGGACTCCGGCCCCTCCTCCTTGTCGTCGGGCTGTCGGCCATCATCGGCCTATCGGCATGCAGCCACACCCCCGAGGGGGTGATCCCCGAAAATAAAATGCGCGATGTAATGATCGATCTGCACATCGCCCAAGCGATGATCTACGACGATCCCCAGCGTTATGGAACCTTCGAACAGCGACGGGCACTCTTCAACGACGTTTTCGCCAAACATCACCTCACCGAAGCTGAATACGACAGCTCGCTGATGTGGTACGGCCGTAACTTGGACATTTACATGGGCGTCTGTGACATGGCGCTTGAGGAGGTGGACCGACGACTGAAATCGGCCGGCAGCGAGGTCAGTAGCGACGTGACCGTCCGGCGGTCGTCAAGCTCGGCCACTCCGGATCTTTGGTCGGGCAAGCGTTATTATGCCTTCTCGCCACGCAGCCTCACGGATCGCGTCGTGTTCGAGACCTCGCCGGGTGGCGGGGCGCACGCTACGGCCTCAGAGTATGTGCTGGAGATGCAGGTCTGGGGCCTGCAACCGGCTGCGAACGAGCAGATCGTAGTCAGCCTGCGCGCCGATGTGGAAAGCGATTCCACCCTCGTCGTGCGTGACACGATCACTGCCGACGGCCCGCACCGCATCACGCTGATCAATCCGCCCGGCAACTACGTGCGACGCATCTACGGCTACCTGCGCGTCATCGCCCCCGCAAGCAAAATCTATGTCGACAGCCTCCGACTCATCCCCGGCGATGCCGTACCTATCGACCAACTCGAACCCCCACCCCCACCGCTGGAATAACATCGGGCACGACGTAAGGGAATACCGTTTTTAGCTCGTCGTCATGCCACATGCCGGGGCCGCTGGATCAAAAGTG
>CALHPT010000261.1 GCA_938036405.1 uncultured Tannerella sp. | reverse complement strand
CATAATCAGGGAGTCCTTGGTTCAAGCCCAAGTGGGACCACATGAGACAAAATGGCATTTGAACAAAATGCCTTTTTTATTGATAGGCAATGGACAGAAAAACAATCGTTACGTATCACGAAGAAAAGGGTCTGTCGATCGGCGATGTAGAAGCGCTCGTGTTTGGCCGCGGACGGCTCAACATCACGGCGGAATCGCTTCAAAAGGTGGATCGCTCGTACGATTTCCTCCGAGAATTTTCCAAAGACAAAGTCATTTACGGCATCAATACAGGCTTCGGCCCGATGGCGCAGTATCGCGTGGACGATGCGGCGCTCGAACAGCTTCAATACAACATCATTCGTAGTCACTCCACGGGCGCCGGGCGTCCGTTAGAACTGCGCTGCGTGCGCGCGGCCCTGCTGGCCCGACTCGTGACCTTTTTGCAGGGCCATTCGGGCGTACACCGCGACCTACCCCTGTTGCTCCACGAGTTTTTCGAGCGCGACATCTGCCCGATGATCCCCGAGCACGGCAGCGTGGGTGCGAGCGGCGACCTCGTGCAGTTGGCACACATGGCGCTGGCGCTGATCGGCGAGGGGGAGGTTTTCCACCGTGGACTGCTCCGCCCGACGCGTGACGTGATGGAGGAAGAAGGCCTCCGTCCGCTGCAGCTCAGGCTGCGCGAGGGACTGGCGGCCACGAACGGGACGTCGGTCATGACAGGCATCGGGCTCGTGAATCTCATCGAGGCGCGACGCCTCGCGGGCTGGGCCGTGGCGGCGTCGGTGATGATGAACGAGGTGGCGGCATCGTACGACGACCTCATGTCGCCCGTGCTCAACGAGGCCAAACGACACTCCGGACAGCGCCGCGTAGCTACCGAAATGCGCCGCTGGGCCGAGGGCAGCCGGTCGCTGAGACAACGCGAAGCGGAGATGTTTCACCGGCACACGGAGGAGGTGTTCGAGCGGAAGGTACAGGCCTACTATTCGCTGCGGTGCGTGCCACAGGTGCTGGGGCCGGTGTGGAACACGATCGAGCGGGCGACCGAGGTGCTGATCGACGAGCTGAACTCGGCGTGCGACAACCCGATCGTGGACGCGGAGACGCGTAATGTGTATCACGGCGGTAACTTCCACGGCGACTACGTCTCGCTCGAGATGGATAAGCTGAAGATCGCCGTCACGAAGCTGGCCATGCTGGCCGAACGGCAACTGAACTACCTCTGTCACGACCGCATCAACGACGGCATCCTGCCGCCCTTTGTCAACCTCGGCATACCGGGGCTGAATTACGGCATGCAGGCGGCACAATTCACTGCCACGTCAACGACGGCAGAGTGTCAGACCCTGTCAAACCCGATGTATGTGCACAGCATCCCGAACAACAACGACAACCAGGACATCGTCAGCATGGGTACCAACGCAGCGCTCTTGGCGCGGCGGGTGGTGGAGAATGCCTATCAGGTAACGGCCATCCTCTTCATGGCCTTGGCTCAGGCGGTGGACTACCTCAAGCTCCAGCCGCTGATGGCACCTCGCACGCGGGCTGTCTACGAAGCCATCCGTGGCATTGTTCCCGCCTTCACGGACGACCAGCCGAAGTATCGCGAGATCGAGGCCATGGTGGAATTCCTGAAAACAACAGATAACACGAACCTCTTAGCACAATGAGAGTACCCGAAAAATATTACGACGAAGTGTTCGACTTCTCCGGCCAGTGGGACGTACCCTCGAAGTGCGGCCTCAAGCTGATCGGCCGCCCGGGGCAACCCGTGACAGTGATCGTCACCGAGCTGTATCAAGATAACCCCGGCACATCCGTCACGGCGGCAGGCTACATGCTGGCACGGCAAATCTTCGAACGCAAACAGTTGGTGCCGGCCGAGGTGCGCTACTTGGAGTGCAATCCCGACACGCAATCAAAGCTCTCGTTCTACGACGAGGAATATTTTGAAGTGACTTTCCCCGAAACAACGGGCGGAAGCGGACGTCCCATGTACCGCCAACTCTCACGCGAGGAAGTGACCGCACTTTTCGACCGACCCCAAGAATGACAATCGTCCCAGACATAGAGCGGCAGCCGGCCGATGTGATCAAGCGCTTTCAGGAGGTGAAGCTTCGGGAAGCGCTTCGTTATGTAGCTGCCCATTCGGCTTTCTACCGTCGGCTCTTCCGCGAACACGGCGTCGACCCAGAGCGGGTATGCCGAATCGAGGATCTGACCGTAATTCCCTTCACCGAAAAGAGCGACTTGCAGCTCCATAACGAGGAGTTCGTCTGCGTGCCTCGCGCCCGTATCATTGATTATATCACCACCTCTGGAACGCTGGGCGACCCGGTGACATTCGCCATGACCGACGCCGATCTGGATCGGTTGGCATATAACGAGCAGATCTCCTTCGCGTGCACCGGTGCAGGTCCGGGCAGTGTCTTCCAGCTGATGACGACGATCGACAAGCGCTTCATGGCCGGACTGGCTTACTTCCTCGGCATCCGTCGCTTGGGTGCAGGCATCGTGCGCGTGGGTAACGGTATTCCGGAGCTCCAGTGGGATACCATCCGTCGCGTACAACCAGATACAATTATCGTCGTGCCCTCCTTCATCCCCCGCATCATCGACTATGCCGAGGCACACGGCATTGATTACCGCGCCAGCAGTGTGCGCCGTGCGGTCTGCATCGGCGAGAACCTCCGCGAACAAGACTTCTCGCTCAACCTCCTTGGCGAGAGCATCCGCCGACGGTGGGACATCGCACTCTTTTCCACCTACGCCTCCACAGAGATGGCCACCACCTTCACCGAATGTCCCTGCGGCTGCGGCGGACATCATCACCCAGAGCTGATCATCTGCGAGCTGATCGGCGACGATGGATTGCCCGTAGCCGACGATGAGGCAGGCGAGCTTGTCGTAACTACGCTCGGTGTAGAGGGCATGCCGCTCGTACGCTTCAAGACGGGCGACTTGGCGCGATTCCACCGTGAGCCATGCCGTTGCGGACGCACCACGATGCGCATCAGCCCGATCATAGGTCGGCGGAACCATATGGTCAAATACAAGGGCACAACACTCTATCCGCCCGCCGTCTTTGATGTGCTCGACAACACGCCGTACGTGGAGAATTACGTGATGGAAGTCAGCGCTAACGAGTACGGTAACGACCGCATCGTGATCCGCATCGGATTACGTGAACGGCCGGCGTTCGACGTGGTCAAGGAGCTGAAGGATCGCTTCCGCGCACGTATCCGTGTAGCCCCCGAGATTGCCGTCTCGTCGCCCGACGAGGTACGCCGCATCAATCATCCGGACATCAGCCGCAAGCCGGTAAAGTTTATCGACAAACGCAATCGCCCCCAATGAATGCTACGGATCAGTTTGAGGACTTGCGTCCCTTCGTAGCGGACGAGATCCCCGCTGCCATGCAGCGCATTGCCGACAGTGAAGCCTTCGATGCGCTCGCGCGTTACGTCTTTCCTCACCGCGACGTAGAGGAGGTGCGCCGCATGGTGCGCACCATCCACACCACGGACGAGTTCCAGATGAGCGTCATGTATCACGTCAATCTGCGGATCATCCGCCGCTCCATCACACAACTCACCATCGATGGCCTCGACGCCCTTGACCCGGCAGAGCGATACCTCTTCATCTCCAATCACCGCGACATTATGCTCGATTCCTCGCTGCTGCAAAACCTACTGCACGAAGCGGGCCATCGCACGACGGAGATCACCTTCGGCAGCAACCTCATGCAGGGCGAACCGGCCACGGCCATCGGCCGCGCTAACAAGATGTTCAAGGTGGTGCGTGGTAGCAACATGCACGACTTTCTGGCCGACTCTCTCCATCTCTCAGAGTATATCCGTCACACGCTGCTTGAGAAGCGGGAGTCGATCTGGATCGCCCAGCGCAACGGTCGCACGAAGGATGGCGACGACCGGACGGATCGCGGCATCGTCAAGATGTTTGCCCTCAGCGACCGCACGCATGTCTCGCGTGCCATCCGCAGCCTACGCATCGTTCCCGTGGCCGTCTCTTACCAGATGGAACCCTGCGACATCCTCAAGACGCGCGAGCTCTATCTCAGTCGCGACGGCCGTAAGTACGTCAAGCAGCAGGGCGAGGATCTGCACAGCATCCTCACAGGTATCTTACAACCAAAGGGGCAGGTGCATTTCGCCATCGGTCAACCGCTCGATCGCTCACTGCCCGACACCGTCGAAGCCCGCCAAGCCAATGCATTCTATCGGACGGTAGCCGACGAGATCGACCGTCAGATCCACCGCAACTACCGCCTCTTCGACAACAACTTCATTGCCCACGACCTCCGTAGCGGTACGTCTGCTTATGCCGACCGTTACACGCCCGAGGCTCGCGCAGCCTTCGAGGCGCGTATGCAACAGATGCTGCAAGAGATCGACGGAGATCCTGCTATACTGAAGAATATCTTCCTTGGCATCTACGCCAATCCGGTAAAGAATGCCGCTGCGCTCAGTGTCTAAAGACCGGGATTGTCATGCGCCCTTACAGGTGCGGGTAGTTAGAAGAAACATGCTGCTACCCCTTACACCTTTTGACTACCGGGGCGAAGCCCCTGACTACCGCGCCCGCAAGGGCACATAACTACCGCGGCTAAAGGCCGCATAACTACTCGATAGAACTATGTCTCTCCGCTTCATGAGTTTGGCCAGCGGCAGCAGTGGCAACTGCTACTACGTGGGCACGGCTGACTACGGCATCCTCGTCGACGCCGGCATCGGACTGCGCACCATCCGCAAGGCGCTCCGCCAGGCCGACATCGACTTCGACCGCATCCTGGCTGTGCTCGTCACCCACGACCACGGCGACCACATCAAGACCGTCGGCTGCCTCGGCGAACGCTGCCACATCCCCGTCTACGCCACCGAACGCGTGCACACCGGCATCAACCGCAGTCGATACGTCGACGAGCCCCTCCGCACCGCCGGTCGCGTGATCGAAAAGGGCGTGCCCTTCACCATCCGCGATCTCACCATCGAGGCCTTCGAGATCCCGCACGACAGCAGTGACTGCGTCGGATACTTCATCACCTGCGGCCCGCACCGCCTGGTGATCGCCTCGGACATCGGCCAGCCGACGGACACGATCGCGCGCTACGTGGCCCGCGCCCGACATCTCGTCCTCGAGGCCAACTACGACGAGGACATGCTCCGTCATGGCCGCTACCCCTACTTCCTCAAGGAGCGCGTCGCCGGCCCCGGCGGCCACCTCAGCAACCGCGAGGCGGCTGACCTCCTGGCCGCTCACCGCGCGCCCGACTTGCGCCACGTCTGGCTCTGTCACCTCAGCCGCGAGAACAACCGCCCGGAGCTGGCATACGACACAGTCAGCCGACGACTCACAGAGGCTGGCCTCCGCATCGGCAGCACCGAGGCCGATGCCATCCGCCTCGATGTTCTCCAACGCAACGCCCCCTCCGACCTCTTCGAGTTAGACTGAAGACGAGGTCGGAGGGGGCGTCGGCTGAGGGAGTGATGAGTGGCCCGTTACGAGTGACTACCCACTCATTGCTCTTTCTTTTTCTCCTCCATCAGGTCGCGGATCTTAGCGTCGGCCCGCATCTCAATGTCGGGCGTGATGTTGTCTTTGAGATACTTGATGAGGAGCGTGATCACGGCCAAGTCGTCCGTGTAGCCCAGCCCGGCGATAAAGTCCGGCACGATGTCGATCGGCAGCACAAAGTAGCCCAGCGCGCCGACGATGTAAGCCTTGTCTTTGAGCGAGACGGCATCGCTCTTCATCATGTAAAACAGCAGCAGCACAGGCTTCAGTACACTGCCACCTACCTTCTGCGCGATGCGCCGCACCTTGCGCCAGAAACGTTTGTCGTCATAATACTTGCTGTACGATGTCGCCTCCTCAAGCTGCCGAATCGGCAGACTCCGTTCTTCGTTTGATTCGTTCATTTCCATGTCGTCTCGGTTTTGTTTCGTCTTTAATATCACTGGCAAAGGTACACAGCGCATTGCAATCCCTTGAGGGCGGGATGCTCCTTGGGGCCATGCAGCTCAGTTTGCCCGCACGCTATCGGCAGATGATCATGCCCGCTGCCGCTTCTTCCACCGACCGGTGCGGTAGTAGATGAGCGTGCCGACGAAAGCTAACGTGATGCTGGCGGCAATGGCCCACCAGATGCCCACGCGGCCCCACGTGCGACTGAAAAGGGTGGCCAACGGGATGCGTATGAGCCAGAAGGAGACGATGCCCGTCGTCATCGCAAAGAGCGTATCGCCCGCACCACGCATAGCGCCGTTGAGGATGCTGAGCGCGCCGTGGAAGACGAGCACGGCGCCGAGAATCGTCAGGTATTCCTGTCCGATGGCCACCACGGCCGCATCCTCGGTGAAGGCGCCCATCATCTGGCGGCCGAAAGCCAAGATGGCGGCCAGCACAACAAGACACAGGCAAACGTTGAAGAGCATGGCGAAGCGTACGCCGGCATGCACGCGGTCGAAGCGGCCGGCACCGATGTTCTGTCCGCAGAAGGCCGACAATGCGCCGGAGAGCGTGAGGATGATCTGCACGATGAAGGAGTCGATCTTGCCCGCCGCACCATAGGCCGTGAGCGTGTCGGCGCCGAAGCCGTTGACGATGCCCAGGAGGGCGACAAGCCCGATGGCAATGGCGCATTGTTGTACGCCGGTGGGGATGCCGATGCGGACGCCTTGGAGGAAGAGTGGGCGGTCGAAAACGAGGTCGTCGGGGCGGAGCGAGAGCAGCTCGTGACGGCTGATACGCCGGATGACCAACGCGACGCCACAGGCTTGCGCCAGAACGGTGGCCGCGGCGGCACCCTCGATGTCCCAACGAAAAACGAGGATGAAAAGCAGATCAAACGCGATGTTGAGCACGGCCGTAACCAGCACGAAACGCATGGGCCGCACCGAGTCGCCGATGCCGCGCAGGATGGAGAGGGCGCTGTAGAAAAGGATGAAGAAGAGGGTGCCGGCGGCGTAGACGCGGAAGTAACGCAACGCGTAGGGCATCACCTCGGGCGGCGTGCGGGTGAGCCGAAAGAACGCGTCGGCGCCGACGACGCCAACGACGGAGAGCACCGCCCCGGCCACGATCGCAAAGAGCAGAAAGGACGAGAAGGCACGCCGCACTGCCGCGTGATCGCGGGCGCCGAAGCGCTGCGAGACGACGACGGTGATGCCGCTCCCCACGCCGATGGCCAGCGAGATGATGAAGTAATAGATGAAGAAAGAGGCCGAGACGGCGGCCAGCGCCTCCTTGCCCAGAAAGCGCCCCACGATGACGCTGTCGGTCAGGTTGTACACCTGCTGCGTCAGGTTGCCCACCAGCAGCGGCAGCGCGAAGGCGGGGATCACCCGCCATACCGCTCCGCGCGTCAAGTCAAGAGCCATGCTGATCTTATCGAATTACTAAACGAGGGTTGAGGAGGCGCTTCGGGGTTTCTTCTTTTCTTCCCTTGACATACCTCCTTTTCTTGTCTTGACACAAGAAAAGGAGCAAAAGAAAGTCAAGGCCGGTGCGCCGGCCGGCGAAGTTTGGCCGGGTACAAGATGGCGGCCGCCCTTAGTTCGTCGTTTTCAGTTCCTCTGCAAATTCCACCTCGACCACAAAGTCCGGGTCGGCCTTGGCTGTGGTGGGGAGCTTGAGGACGATGCCGTCGGCGTCTTGGACGAAGCGCACCGGCACACGCGTGCGATAGTCCACCGCTTGCTTCACTCGATTGCCGGCGTAGGGCAAGCAGATGAGGCGATCGACGTCGCTCAAGACATGCACAAAGAGCGTGCGGCCGCGCTGCGTCGTCACGCCCCATTCGTGCGGCCGAACTACGCCGCCGCGCGTGCCCTGCACCGTCTTCCCATACGTCTTCATCCAGGCGCCCACCTCACGCAGCCGCGCCAGCGCCGTGTCAGGCAACTGCCCGTCGGGCTGCGGGCCAACGTTGAGCAACAGGTTGGCGTCGTTGCCGGCGGCGCGGACGAGCAGGCGAATAAGGTCGGCGGTCGATTTGTACGCCTGATCCGTCATGCGATAGCCCCACGAACGGTTCATCGTCTCGCACGTCTCGAGCGGCAGGCGGCTGATGGCCTGGCCGGAGAGCCCCGCCTTGTTCTCGCCCGGCAGATCGCGCTCGAAGATCTGGATGTCCTCGCCGGCGAAGGGTGTCGTGTGGTGATTGTTGGCGATAAGGCACGCGGGCTGTAGACGGTGGATCAGGGCGTACTGCGGCGTGAGGCGCCAGGTGGAGTCGGTCACGCCGTCGGGATAGATGTCCTTGTCCCACATGCCGTCGAACCAGATGGCGCCGATGGGGCCGTAGCCGGTGAGCAGCTCCGTCAATTGGCGGTTCATGAAGGCGCAGTAATCGTCCCAGCGACCTTCACGCGTGCGGCCGGTGCCGAGGCCGGTGCGGCCACGGGGGAAGTAGTCGTCGCGGCGCCAGTCGAGGTGCGAATAGTAGAGATGCAGCCGGACGCCGTGTCGGGCGCAGGCGTCGGCCAGCTCACGGATCACGTCGCGGCGGAAGGGCGTAGCCTCGATGATGTTGAAGTCCGACTCGCGGGTGGCGAACATGGAGAAGCCGTCGTGGTGGCGCGTGGTGACGCAGATGTACTTCGCGCCGGCGTCGGCCACGGCCTTGACCCAGCGGTCGGCATCGAAGGCGGCGGGATAGAAGCCGCCGGCCAGCCGCGCGTACTCGTCGCGGTCGACGTTGCGGTTGTGCATCATCCATTCGCCGTCGCCGGCCATGGTGTAGAGCCCCCAGTGAATGAAGATGCCGAAGCGATCGCTGCGGAACGTCTCGCGCGCCTGGAGGTTCTCTTTCGTGGGCGTGTAGTTCGCCGTCTGTGCGCCCGCTCGGAGCAGGCACAGGGCTGCCATCGCTGCAGCCCAAAACCAAGTTTTTGTTGTCATGTGGTGTAAAAGTAGTTAGGGGTTATAGGGGCGGCCTTGCGGTCGCCGGGATAGTAAGCATGATCAGGGGGAGGGGCGGCCTTGATGGGTCTGCCCGGAGGAGATCGGCGCGCCCTCGAGCCGTTGGCGAGCCTCGTCGAGGGGGATGCCGCGGGCGTGGTAAGCGACGAAGTCGAGGCCGAAGGAACGCCAGCGATAGACGGCCATCAGGTAGCGCTCGGGCGTGGTGTCACGCTCGATGGTGAGCACGCGCGGCTGGCCGTCGATGTGCGCGAAACGGAAGTCGACGAGCGGATGGCTGAGCCGCGAACCCATCCACAGGGGGCGGATGTAGCAGTCTTTGTAGACCTTGAAAATGAAGAGCCGGCGCGCCACCTGCGGGTCGTAGCGGGTGGACTTGATGACGCCCACAAGCACGTCGGTGCGGCCATCGCCGTTGATGTCGCCCGTCTGGAAACGGTAGACAGGATAGGGCAAGGGCCAACGTTCGACACGACCGGCGTAGTCGGCCACCTGCACGTAGTGAAGCGTGTCCGCGACGGTGACGAGGCGGAGCGTGTCTTCCGTGTGGCCGCCGTCGGGCAGACGAATCAAGGCGAGAAGCAGGACGAGGAGGGGCATCGTTAATCGTTCGTTATCAATAACCAATAGCCAAAGCGCATCGCTTCGGAGCGGTGCCTCTGCGGAGGCTCCGGGAAGGAGGAGAAGTGATTTTTGGCGCTTGCGGGAGTCCCGCAGATGGAAATATGAACTTTTTATTATCTGCGGGGTTCCCGCAAATGAGAAAAAGTAGTTTTTGGCGTTTGCGGAAGTTCCGCAAATGAAAAATGAACATTTTAATGCTTGCGGAAGTTCCGCAAATGAAGAATGAACATTTTAGCGCTTGCGGAAGTCCCGCAAATGGAAAAAAGAAGTTTTTGGCGTTTGCGGAAGTTCCGCAAATGGAAAAAAGTAGTTTTTGGCGCTTGCGGGAGTCCCGCAAATGGAAAAAAGTAGTTTTTGGCGCTTGCGGGAGTCCCGCAAATGAAAAATCAACTTTTTGGCGTTTGCGGGAATCCCGCAAGCATGATTGAAAACACCGGGAGACCCCCCTGCAAGACGCATTGCGACGGCTGCTGGCAGTCTCCCGCTGAATCATCGGCCGATGACGCACGGCGCTCGTCAGACGGTCGCTTCCACGCTCCAGACGAACGCGCGGAGGCCGAGCTGGTCGGAGCGCTCGTCGAGGGCGCGGAGGGCCTCCAGCAGACGGGGCACGAGGTCGTCGTCAACGACGCTCAGGATGGCCTCGTTCATCGCGGGCCAAGCGTGCGACCCGAGGTGTGGGTCGCCCGTTTGGGAGCCGCGTCCGGTGACTTGTTCAAAGGCCGTGTAGCCGCGGCAGTTGAAGTGGGTCAGCAGCGTGAGGACGTCTTCGTGGTGGGCCTGATCGCAGGCTATGAATACAGCTTTCATAAGGGGGTCAGTCTTTGGGTTTCGTGACGAGGTGCTTGTGGGCCTGATAATAGTCGTCCATCTCGCGCATGCGGCGCAGCTTGCGGCGTTGGCGCTTGATGCCCACGCCGGCAAACGAGCAGTAGAGCACGGGCACGAGCAGCAACGTGAGGATGGTGGAGACGGTGAGGCCACCGATGACGGAGACGCCCATCGGCTGCCACAGCTCGGAGCCTTGGCCGGTGCCGAAGGCCATCGGCACCATACCGAGGATCGTCGTCATGGTGGTCATCAACACGGGGCGCAGACGGCTCTTGCCGGCCGTCACGACGGAGTTCCTCACCGCCCGACCGCGCTCGCGGCAGAGGGTGATATAGTCGATGAGCACGATACCGTTCTTGACCACGATACCAATCAACATGATGCCGCCCAGGAGGCTCATCACGTTCAGCGTGGTGCGCGAGAGGAAGAGCGCCATCAGCACACCGCTCACGGCGAAGGGCACGGAGAACATGATGATGAAGGGGTACGTCAGCGACTCGAACTGCGCGGCCATGACGATGAAGACGAGCACGATGATGAGCAGCGCCAGGATGCCGAGGTCGGAGAAGGAGTCTTGCTGATCCTCGAAGGATCCGGAGACTTGGATCTTGACGTTGCTCGGCGTCTGCATGCGGTCGATCACCTTCTGGCCCTCGGCCACGACGGCGCCTAACGGCGCGCCCGGCTTCGGCACGGCGGAGACGGTCACGATGCGTTCGCGGTCCTTACGCTCGATGGCCGGCGGCGCGAAACGCTCCACCACGGTGCCCACGTCGCGCACCCGCACGGTGCGTCCCTGGTTGTTGTAGATGAGTATGTTCTCGATGTCCTCTATGCCCGTGCGGTACTCGGGCGCGTAACGCACGACGATGTCTGACTCCGCGCCGTCCTCGCGATACTGCGACGCGGTGTAGCCGTTGATGCGGTTGCGCAGGTACGACCCAGCGGTGGAGAGATTGAGGCCTTGCACGGAGAGCTTCTCGCGATCAAAGTCCACCTGATACTCCGGCAGGTAGTCGCCGCGGCTGATGTTCACCTCCGACACGCCGTCCTGCTTCAGCAGCTCCGTGCGCAGCTCCTGCGCCAGGCGGTCGGTCGTGGCCATGTCGTAGCCGTAGATCTCGAAGTCGGCCGTAGCCTGTCCGCCCATGCCGCCGTTGTCGCCGCCGGGTACGACTTTCGTCTTCGTGAACTCGGGGTAGGCCTTGAGATCCTCACGCATCATGTCGCCAATCATCGCCTGCGATCGTTTGCGTTCGCTGGCTTTCGTGAGGCTAAAGTTGAAGGTGATGATGTGCGACCCGTTGTCGCGTATCGCGGCGAAGGTGTTCGTGGCGTCGGCCTGGCCCACGGCATAGTTGCAGACGGTGATCTCGGGATACTTCTGTCGCCATTCGTTCGTCAGCCGCGCGGCCAACTCTTGGGCCACCTCCTTACGCGTGCCCACAGGCAGCTCCAGCTTGGCGGTGATGTAGCCGTTGTCTTGCTGGGGGAAGAACTCCGTGCCGATGAAGCGGGCGGAGAAGAGACTGAGCACAAAGAAGGCGATGCACAAAATCACCATCGTCCGTCGGTGGCTCACGGCCCAGCCGAGCAGGCGCGCGTAGCCCGTATCGAGGCCATCGAGGGCGCGTTGGATGGGGTGATAAAACGTGCGGAAGACCTTCGACGGTTTACGTTGCAAGCGCAGCAACTTGGAGCAAAGCATCGGCGTCAGCGTGAGGGCGGCCACGGTGGAAACAACCATGATGACGCACATCATCCAGCCCAATTGTTTGAAGAGCACGCCGGTCATACCCGTGACCATCGTCAAGGGGAAAAACACGGCGATCATCGTCAGCGTGGAGGCGACGACGGAGATGGCCACCTCGTTTGTGCCATGTATAGCGGCCTGCGACGGCGCCGAGCCGCGCTCGATGTGCGTCGTGACGTTCTCCAAGACCACGATGGCGTCGTCTACCACCATACCGATGGCGATCGAGAGCGACGAGAGCGAGATGATGTTGATCGTGTTGCCCGTAATGGCCAAGTAGACGAACGAGGCGATGAGCGACAGCGGGATGGTGATCGAAATGATCAGCGTGGCCCGCCAGCGACCGAGAAAGAGGAAGACGACAAGCACGACGAAGAGCAGCGCGTAGAGCACCGTCTCCGTGAGGCTGTCGATGGTCTCGAGGATGTTCTCCGACGAGTCCCAGATGATGCCCAGCTTCACGTCGGGCGGCAAATTCTTTTGCAGCCCGGGCAGCTTGGCGAGTACTTGCTTGGCGATGTTGACGGAGTTGGCGCCTGATTGCTTCTGTATGATGATCGTACCGCCGCGGATGGCGTTCGTGTAAGTCTCCTGCGTGCGCTCCTCCACGGTGTCGACCACCCGCGCCACGTCGCGCAGGTAGACGTTCGCACCGCCGACCGTTCCGACGACGATGTTCTCCATCTCGCGGGCGTCCTTGAACTCGCCCTCCACACGCAGCGCGTACGTCTCGTTACCGATGTCGAGGCTACCGCCGGGGATGTTGCGATTCTCTGCGCCGATGATGGCGCCGATGGTTTCGACGGTCAGGTTGTAGGCCTCCAGTTTGGCGGGGTCGCAATAGACCTGGATCTGGCGCTTGGGTGCACCGTTGATCGACACGGTACCCACGCCGGGGATGCGTGCCAAGGGGTTCGCCACGTTGTCGTCGAGAATCTTGTAGAGCGCCTGCTGACTCTCTCCCGCCTCGACCGAAAGGATCAAGATCGGGATCATGTCTGACGAGAACTTAAAGATGATCGGCGTCTCGGCGTTATCAGGCAGCTGCGACTTGACCATGTCGAGCTTATCGCGCACGTCGTTCGTCAACTCGTTGATGTCGTTGCCATACTCGAACTCAAGCTTGATGAGCGACAAGTTCTCGGACGAGCGCGAGGTGATATGCTTCAGGTTGCTGACCGTGTTGAGGCTGTTCTCGAGCGGTCGGGAAATGTTCGTCTCGATGTCCGACGCGCTGGCCCCAGGATAGGCGGTGAGCACCATGATGGTGTTCGTTTCAATGTCCGGATAGAGGTCTACCGGCAGACGGGATAGGGAGAAGAGTCCGAAGATGACGATCGCCAGAAAGCTCAGGCTCGTCATAATGGGCTTCTTTACGGCTCCTTCGTATAAGCTCATGGGGTGCTTGATTAATTCTTTACCACTTCCACTTGTGCGCTGTCCTTGACAGCCGACTGATACTGCCCGTCGACAACGACGTCGGCTTCGCCATCAAGGCCGGAGAGCAGCTCGTAGCGATCGCCCAAGCGGCGACCCAGCTCCACCGTACGACGCAACACGCGCCCGTCGCGGCAGACATACACGTAACGCTCGCCCGATCCGGCTTGCTTGATAATGGCCTTATCGGGCACGACGATGCGTTCCGTCTTGCCGAGATTCAGCTTCACACGACCAAACATGCCCGGACGCACGCGCTGATCGGCGTTAGGCAACCGCACCTCGGCTGCAAACGTGCGTGTGGTGGCGTTCACCGTCGGGTGGATCAGGTTGATGGTGCCCTCGAACGTCTCGCCGGGGTAAACATCCAGCTCCACCTCGGCCTTGGTGCCTTTGGTGATGCGCGTGAACTGACTTTCGGACACGTTGATCACCAGCTTCACGGGCTGGATCTGCGCCACGGTGAGGACGGGTTGCGCGCCGTTGTACATGTCGCCATTATCATAGTTGCGGGCCGTGACGACGCCGCTGATGGGGCTCGTCAGCGTGGTGTTACGCTGCAGGTTGCGATAGGCCGTTTCGCTCACGTCGAGGCTCGTCTTCGAAGCCTCCCATTGCGAACGCGACACACCGCCCACCTTATACAGTTCGTCGATGCGGCGGAAGTCGGCGCGCAGATTCTCCATCTGCAATTGCTGCTGGCGGAGGCTGGCGGCATCCATCTGCACGAGCGCCTGCCCGCGGCTGACACGGTCGCCCACCTCGACGTTGATGCGCTCGATACGCACGGGCATGGAGGGCGCGATGTTGTTCGTGACCTGCGCCTCGACGGTGGCGGTGTATGTCTCCACCTGCTCCACCTCTTCTCGCACGGCAGCGCCCAGCTTCACCTTCGGAAGGGCTTCCTGCTCCGTCTCTTCTGCCTGTTTACCTCCGCCCGAACAGGCTGCGATGGCCGCCGCAAGCATCAGGGCGACTGCCGATCGTATGATTGTTTCTCTCTTCATTGTTGTTCTATTATTTCTGATTTATCGTGTGTGCGCGGTCATTATTCCCCAGCGTCTTCTCCAGATCGGCGCGGGCAGTGAGGTAGTCGTAGATGGCTTGACGATAGGCCAGCTCGGCCTGTGTGAGTGCCACCTCGGCGTCGTTGAGTTCGAGGATGGTGCCCATGCCCACCTCGTAGCGTTTGCGGGCGATCAGCCGACCCTTTTCCGCCTGGGCCACACCTTCGCGGTTGCTGGCCTGCTGTTCGTAAGCCGCCGCCATCTTGTCTCGAGCGCTTTGCACGAGCATACCGAGCTGACGTTCGGCGTTGAGGCGTGTCTCGCGGAGCTGTTGCATTTGCAGGCGCACCTTGCGCAGCTTCGGGTAGTTCGAGGCTTTGAAAAGCGGAATGTTGACGCTCAACGCAACGAGCGAATAGGGATACCAGGAGTAGTTACGGATGCGAAAGTCGTTGTTCATCGAGCTATACGAGTAGCTGTAGGAAGCACCTATAGTGGGCAAGAAGTTGGCTTTCGTCAGACGTTCATTGCGGCTGAGCAACTCCAGATTGAGGTCTAACTGACGTAGGTCGCTGTTGTTCTCGAGCGTTTCAGCGATGGGCAGATCGGGATGCATGGCCGATTCATAATCCGCCAGACTGCCACGAGCAGCGATGATGGGTTCGCCAGCCACTCCGAGCAACACGCGTAGTTGCAGACCCGCCAGCGCCACACCGTTGCCTGCCGAGACAAGCCCCGGCTTGAGACTGCGCACCTGCACATCGGCGCGGATACGGTCGTACTCGCTGACGCTCCCCAGCGTGAAGCGCTCGTTGACAATGCGGAGGTTGGCCTCGGCCTGCGCATAGGCTTCTTGCAGCACTCGGTAGCTATCCTGCGCCAGAAGCAGCTGATAGAAGGCCTTCGTGACCTCGTTAACCATGCCGATGCGTGATGCACGCGCCTTCTCCACGGCCAACTCGATGTCCGCCTCCGTAAGCCGGATGCTGCGGTAGAGCGCGGGTGCGAAGAGGGGCAGGTTGATGGATAAGCCGGCCGAGTAGGAGTTGTCCGTACCCATTTGAATCTTGGTGGACTGTCCGCCGAACTCCATGACCATCGTTTGCTTCTTGAGCGTGCGCGAGTAAGAGGCGCTGAGCGAGGCCTCAGGTAGCAGTCCGGCACGCGCTTCGCGTCGGGCTTCTTTTTTGATTTCGACGTCGTAATCCGCCACGCGAACGGTGGGATTTTCGGTGAGGGCGATTTGAATCGCTTCGTCTAATCGGAGGCGCAGCGTGTCAGGCGCCTGCGTCGTCTCCACGTCTTGTGCCGAGAGGCCAGACAGCCACGGCGTAAGGCAAACGAGGAAGAGGATCTTGTGGAATGACATATAGTATAATGTGTATGTAGCGGGAAAATGGAGGAGGCGAAGTTCTCCCCCCAGTGAATCGGGGCTGCAAAGAAAGACAGAACTTAGATCAGTTCACATCTTCCACCAAAATGCAATGCCTTTTGCTCCATGCGTAACGCAGGGCCCGAAAGACACCCTTTTTTGCTCCCTGCGTAACGCAGGGCTCGAAAGAGACCCTTTTTTGCTCCCTGCGTAACGCAGGGCCCGAAAGAGACCCTTTTTTGCTCCCTGCGCAACGCAGGGCCCGAAAAGAGACCCTTTTTTGCTTCCTGCGTAACGCAGGGCTCCGAAAGACGTCCTTTTTCAGCTAGGCACAAACAAAAAAAGCGTGCAGACCGTCACGGCCCGCACGCTTCCAAGCATGTTATCGTTGAAATCTAAAATCTCTTATGCCGGTTGCTTCTTGGTCAGCACATACTTGTCTGCGTTTTCAGCAGCCTTGGCACCGTCGTCGCCGACTACCATCAAGTTGTCACCTTCAACCAAGAGCTTGCGGAAGCTGAGTGCATCAGCGCCTTCCAGCGTGATGATGCCACTTGCGGCATCCCAAGTGAAGGTACCAGCAGCCTCGCTATGACCGCCGTCTTTCTTACCCTTAGCGTCTTGCGTCACCTTGTAGGTCATGTCGCCCATCAGTTCTACGGTCGTTTCCAGACCGCTGCAATCTGCGCAGGGCAGTGTGCCGGCGTATGCGCCCACCTTCTCAAATGCGGGAGCCGGAGCCTCAGCGGGCTGCTCGGTTACCATCGTGCTGTCTGCATTTTCAGCATTCTCAGCGTTGTTCGCGTTTTGGTTACACGATACGAATCCCAGCGTCAAAGCTGCGATTCCACAATAAAGCAATTTCTTTTTCATACCTGTAGCAATTAAAAAAAACATAGAATCAAAATTCGCTATATGAAACAGCCCCGTTCGCGGATTGTTTTGAGGAACCCGGGGAAGAGCTGCTTTTTATAATTATTTCACAATCTAAAAAGTCTGAAGCGCTTCATCCATGGCCGCCGCAGCACGCCGCCCCTCGCCCATGGCGAGGATCACCGTAGCTCCGCCGCGCACGATGTCGCCGCCAGCATAGACGTCCTTCAGCGACGAACGCATATCGGACTCACCGACTACGATCGTACCCTTCTTCGAGATCTCTAACCCCGCAAAAGCCTGCGGAATAAGCGGGTTCGGCGAGACACCCACGCTGACGATCACTTCGTCCACGTCGATCGTTTCCACCGCGCCCTCCACCGGAACCGGTCGGCGCCGCCCCGAAGCGTCCGGCTCACCCAGCTCCATGCGTTGCAGGCGCATCTGCTTCACACGTCCGTTCTCGTCGCCGAGGTATTCGATCGGGTTGTGGAGCGTCAAGAACTCCACGCCCTCTTCCTTGGCGTGCTTCACCTCCTCGATGCGTGCGGGCATCTCCTCCTCGCTACGACGATAGACGATCATCGCGCGGGTGGCACCCAGGCGGCGCGCCGTACGGACGGAGTCCATCGCCGTGTTGCCACCGCCGATCACAGCCACGTGCTTACCCTTGAAGACGGGCGTATCGGAGTCCGTCGAGGCGGCATGCATAAGGTTCACGCGAGTGAGGTATTCGTTGGACGACATGACACCGATCAAGTTCTCACCCGGGATGTTCATAAAGTTCGGCAGACCTGCGCCGCTAGCCACGAAGATACCGCGGAAGCCGTCGGTGTGCAGATCGTCATAGCTGATCGTCTTACCTACGATGCAGTTGGTGATGAATTGCACGCCCATCTTCCTCAGGCCATCGATCTCCACCTCCACGATGCGATTCGGCAGACGGAACTCGGGAATGCCGTACTTCAGCACACCGCCGATCTCGTGGAGCGCCTCGAAAACGGTCACGTCATAGCCGCGCTTGGCCATATCGCCAGCGAAAGACAGCCCTGCAGGGCCCGATCCGACCACGGCGATCTTAATGCCCTTTGACGGAGCACACTCGGGGACGGCAATCTGGCCGCTCTCGCGCTCATAGTCGGCGGCAAAGCGTTCCAAGTAACCGATGGCCACGGGCGCCTTCTTCATTTTTATATGTACACAGCGACTCTCGCACTGCTTCTCCTGCGGACATACACGGCCACAGACGGCAGGTAGAGCGCTTGTTTCTTTCAACACGCGGGCAGCCTCGAGGAAGTTGCCACGCTCGATATTCTTAATGAACGAGGGGATCTGTATGCTCACGGGGCATCCCTCCATGCACGTCGGCGTGACGCAGTCGAGGCAACGTTGCGCCTCGCGCAGCGCCTGCTCCTCTGTCAAGCCCTGGTTCACCTCCTCGTTGTTGCGGCTGCGATAGTCAGGATCGAGCTCGTTCATCTCTACACGCGGGATCGAGGTGCGTTCCTTAGCCTTCATGCCCTGTCGAAGCTCCTCACGCCATGCCTCGGCGCGACGCTCGGATACGGTAAGAATTGTTTCCATGATCTCTTTATGCCGTTCTACTTCTATTCATCCCCTTTATACGATCGCAGGCGCATCATCATCTCATCGAAGTCCACCTGATGGGCGTCGAACTCGGGGCCGTCGACACAAACGAACTTCGTCCGTCCGCCGACCGTCACGCGGCAAGCGCCGCACATGCCCGTACCGTCCACCATGATGGTATTGAGCGAGGCCACGGTCGGGATCTCGTATTTCTTGGTCAGAGCAGCAACAAACTTCATCATCACGGCCGGCCCAATGGTTACGCAGAGGTTGACAGGTTCACGTTGGATCACAGACTCGACTCCTTGTGTGACTAACCCTTTCGTGCCATACGAACCATCGTCTGTCATAATGATCACCTCGTCGGAACAGGCACGCATACGATCTTCAAGGATGATCAAGTCCTTTGTACGAGCAGCTAACACGACGATCACGCGGTTACCAGCCTTATGGAAGGCCTCTACGATGGGCAACAGCGGCGCCACGCCGACGCCTCCGCCAGCACAAACAACAGTGCCTACGCGCTCGATGTGGGTGGCCTGCCCAAGTGGACCGACAACGTCCGTCACTGCATCGCCTTCGTTCAGTTCGCAGAGCTTCTTTGACGACCGTCCGACGGCTTGCACTACGAGCGTGATCGTCCCTCGCGACGTGTCCGAGGAAGCGATGGTCAACGGGATGCGTTCGCCTTTCTCTCCCACGCGCACAATCACGAAATGACCTGCCTTGCGTGACCGTGCAATCAACGGGGCCTCAACTTCGAACTTCACCACGTGAGGTGAGAAGTGTTCCTTGCTTACAATTCTGTTCATGTCACGTATGTCAATTTCATTCAAACAAATCCTTGTCACGCACCAGCATGAGGATCGCGTTGTGAGGCAGGATGAGAAACTTCTCTTGGTTAATGCTGACCTCGTAAGCGGCGCTCTGCATATAGACCGCCAAGTCGCCCTCGTGTGCTTGCAGGGGTATGTAGGTGCCGCGGCTGTATTTTTTCTTCCACGCCTCGTCCTCGTCTGACTGCGACGGCTGGGGGTAGCCTGGTCCAGTCCGGATCACGTAGCCCGTCTGTAGCTTCTCGCCTTCCTGCACCAATGGCGGAAGGAGCAGCCCGGATTTGGTCTTCACCTGCGGATTCGTTGGCTTAACCAGCACCTTGTCGCCTACCATCAAAAACTTGTCAAACTCCTTACTGTCTATCGACAACTGCATTTCTTTTCTCTGTTTATGTATGGGCCCTACGGCTCTTGGGCGGGCAAAAGTAGAAGAAAGGCCTTACGTCGCTCACTCATTCGCGCACTTGTGCGGAAAAGACGGAGGGGACGGGCGTCTCAAAGCGCATCTCGCGGCCTGTAACGGGGTGAATAAACCACAGCCGACAAGCATGCAGCATAAGACGTTCGCAGGGGTCGGTCTGGGCGCCGTACTTCGGATCGCCAGCGATGGGGTGACCGAAGGCTTCCATCTGTGCACGGATCTGATTCTTGCGACCCGTCTCCAGCGTGAATTCCACCAAGGCACTGCTGCTCGCAGCTTTGAGGACGCGATAGTGCGTGACGGCCTCCTTGCCATGCAGAGCGTCGGTGCAATAGACCTTCATGCGACTGTTTTCAGCGAGGAAGTTCCGAAGCGTGTCCTCCGCAGGTTCTGGCACACCTTCCACAACGGCCACGTACGAGCGACGCGTTACCACGTCAGCCCATTCGCTACGCATTTTCTCCTGCACACCTTTGTTACGGGCGAACATCATCAGGCCGGACGTGCCACGGTCGAGGCGGTGGAGCACAAAGAGGCGGTTCCTCGGGTCTTGCTCGCGGACGTAGGCCGAGAGAATGGCCCAGGCGGTGCGCTCTTGCGCCACGGAGTCGGAGACGGAGAGCAGGCCGTCGCGCTTGTCGATGACGATGAGCGATTCGTCCTCCCAGACGATCCTGAGGTAGGGGCTATTGAAGGCGGGGCGGCCGCGCTCGTGGCTGATGAGGACGGTGTCGCCGGGACGGAGCGGCATGTCAAAATGGGTCGTGACCCATCCGTTCACCCAGATCTGCCCGTGGCGCAGAAGGCTCTTGACGGCACTCCGACTACGGTCTGTGATATGGGCAAAAAGGAAGGGTAAGAGGGGCGAAGCCTCGCGCACAGTAACACGTTGACCACGCGGCTGGCGGTCGTCGGGCTGCGCACCGCGACGGGGGCGGAAGGTTCGGTTCGATTTCATGTGATGAGGGGGCGTTGGGGGATGTTATGGGTGTAGTTATGCGCGGAGACCTTCAGATGTTCGCCTCGGGATGCTTCTTGACGAGCACTTTGTCGATGCGAGCACGATCCATGTCGACGATCTCAAAGTCGAAGCACTGCCAGCTGAATGTGTCGCCCGTTTTAGGCACGCGCTCAAGCAGCTCGAGGATCAGGCCGCTCAGGGTATTGTAGTCGTAGTCGGCATAGAGATCCTCCATGTCGAAATGCTCGAGGAAGTTATAGAAGGAGTATTGTCCGTCGACGAGCCAACTACCATCGGCGCGCTGCACGATCTCTAACTCCTCGTCCACATCGGGCAATTGACCAATGAGCGCCTCGACAATATCGGCCAGCGTGACGAGACCCTGCACGCCGCCGAACTCATCTGTGACGATGCCGTACTTCACTCGCGCCTGTTTGAACTGTTCGAGCGCGTTGTAGACGCTTTGGTTCTCGGGTACAAACTGTGCCGGGCGAAGTACCTGCTGGAGCGAGAAGTCGGGCTGATCGATGCGCCCGAATAAATCCTTGAGGAAGACCACGCCGACAATGTTGTCGAAGCGTTCTGAGGCCACGGGGTAGACGTTGTAAAGATTCTCCTTGACCTTCCGACGGATGGCGTCCATGCCGTCCTGCATGTTGAGCCAAATGAGGTCGCTGCGGTGGGTCATGATAGAGCCGACGTCGCGGTCGCCGAGGGTGAAGACGCGCTCCACGATGTCTTGCTCCACGTCTTGTACCTCGCCGCTATCGAAACCTTCCTGCACAACGGCCCGAATCTCCTCCTCTGTTACCTTATTCTCGCCCGTGTGGTTGAGGCCGAGCAAAAGCATAACGCCCTGCGTACTTTTCGAGAGGATCCAGACGAAGGGCGAGGCCACCTTGGAGAGGATATCCATCGGGCGAGCCATGAGTTCGGCCACCTGCTCAGCGAAATTCATCCCAATACGCTTCGGCACAAGCTCGCCGAGCACGAGCGTGAGGTACGTAACGGTGACGACGATCGTCAGCCTGGATATACCGACCGCGTAAGGTTCAAGCCCCGGCACACGAGCAAGCACACCGACCAGATCGAGGGCGAAAGCCTCGCCGGAGAAAAGTCCCGTGAGGATGCCGATCAGCGTAATGCCGATCTGAGTAGTGGAGAGGAACTGATCGGGCTTCTGAGCCAGGTCGAGGGCCTTCTGCGCCGAGCGCTTACCCTTCTTGACTTGCGTTTCGAGCCGTGCTTTGCGGGCCGAGACGAGCGAGATCTCGGCCATCGAAAGCAGTCCGTTGAGTAAGATGAGCCCGAGGATGAGAATGATTTCCATAACGCGGGGTTAGAGGATTGCGTTCTTGGCCAATCCGCCTTCGGAGGTCTCTTTGTAGAGGCTGGGGATGTCGTGGCCCGTCTCTTTCATGACTTCCACCACGCGGTCGTAGCTGACGCGATGTATGCCGTCGGAGTAGACCGCGTAGACGTTCGCGTCGAGGGCTCGAGCGGCGGCCACGGCGTTGCGCTCGATGCAGGGCACTTGTACGAGGCCGCATACGGGGTCGCAGGTGAGGCCGAGGTGATGCTCGAGGGCCATCTCGGCCGCATACTCGATCTGTCCCGGGGTGCCGCCGAAGAGCTGACAGGCGGCTGCGGCGGCCATGGCGCAGGCCACGCCGACCTCACCCTGGCAACCCACCTCCGCACCGGAGATCGAAGCGTTCGCCTTAGCGATGTTACCAAACAGACCGGCCGTCGCCAGGGCCCGCAGGATGCGGATTTCCCGGAATTCGTGTGCCTTAGCGACGTGATAGAGCACGGCAGGCAGCACTCCGCTGGAGCCACACGTGGGCGCTGTGACGATGCGCCCGCCCGCGGCATTCTCTTCGGACGTGGCCAGGGCGTAAGCATAGATGTGGCCGCGCGAATTGAGGCTGCCGCTGTAGCCCTTGGCCTTGACGTAGTACGTGGCGGCTTTACGGCGCACACCGATGCCGCCGGGCAGGACGCCCTCGTTATTCAGCCCCCGATCGATGGCCTCGCACATGACGTGCCAGACCTCCCCGAGGTAGTCCCAGATGGCTGCGCCTTCGCATTCCTCGACGTACTCCCAATAGGTACAGCCCTCGCGTTCGCAGCGGGCTAGGATCTCGGCGATGGTGGTCAGGGGGTAGATGTCGGGGGTCGTTTCGGCGCGCGAATGGCCGTCGGAGAGGGCCCCGCCGCCGATGCTGTAGACGGTGCGGCTGAGCGCGACGGTCTGTCCGTCGGCCTCGAGGGCCTCGAAGCACATGCCGTTCGGGTGGAAGGGGAGTACGACATCCGGGCGCCAGACGATCTCTGTCGGCGCGAGGGGTTGAAGCACTTGGAGGATGGCTTGGTCGGTCAAGTGACCACGTCCGGTGGCAGCCAGGCTGCCGTAAAGGGTGACGCGGAAGGCGGCGGCGCCGGGCGAATCCGCGGCGAAGGCTCGGGCGGCCTTCTGTGGCCCCATCGTATGACTACTGGAGGGGCCGTTACCAATCTTGTAAAGTTCTCTGAGCGATTTCATAAAGGCGCGCAAAGATAGAAGGAGCGCTTAGTCGGGCAACATGTCTGCGATCCCGAGCTAAGCGCTCCCTGCGGCCCCCGAAGGGCCCTATCGACGGCGGCTGCTTCAGTGCCGGCGCTTGACGCTGGACGAGATGTCGTCCGAGATTGTCGTTTGGCAGTCCCCTGCGTAGCGCACGTCGGAGCCTCCGCTGGCCGAGGCGGTCAGATAGCCTGTGCAGAGCACCGTGGCGTCGCTCCCGCCGCTGGCAGAGAGCTTGTAGTCGCCGACCTCGAAGCGCTTGGCGTCCATGTCTGATCCGCCAGAGATGCTCACCTTACACTCCTTGGCGCTGCCGGAAAGCGCGAGGTCGGAGCCGCCCGAGGCGCTCAGCCCGCAGGTCTGGGCGATCACCTCGCCCTTAAAGTCCGAGCCGCCGCTGCAATTCACGTCGAGCCTATCGACCGTGAGCTTGCCCTTAAAATCCGATCCGCCGGAGCATCCGATCTCCAGCGAGCTACCATTCAGCATGACCTGATCGGCAAAAATGTCGCTACCGCCCGACGCCCGGAGCCGCGTGATGGTGCCCGTGTTGGGCACGACGACCTTCATCGGTCCCCGATTGATCCACATGCGGTTCGAGTGCCGCAGACGGACATTCAGTTCGCCGCCGACCACCTCCGTGATGATCTGATCTTGCATCTTTTCACTGGCCACGACCACGATTTGGCCCGCCTTCAAGTCGTCGGAGAAAACCACGTCGACGCCGCCGCTTGTGCTGATCGCTGTGTAGGCGGCCACCTCGCGCGTTTGTTCCACGCGTGGTCCTTTATCTCTCTGCATCCGTCCGCGGGCGATGCATCCCGTTGTCAAAAGCATGGCAGCCGCAGCCACCAAGCCGATCTTTTTCATGTTTGAGTTCATATCAATCGTTCTTTAGTTTGTTTCTATTCATTAAGACGCTGTTGCGCGTCGTTCGTTACAGTTTTCCCGAAAAAAATCGGGAACCCCTAGCAGCCAGGCGACATTATTGGAAAGCATTTTAAGAGTGGATAACCCGAAGGCGCCCTCATTGGAAACCATTTTAAGGGCCAATGACCCAAAGACGCCCTCGTCGGGAACCAT
>CALHPT010000260.1 GCA_938036405.1 uncultured Tannerella sp. | reverse complement strand
TGTCTCGCGGGTGATGCTCTGCCCTATTGTGCCCTCTAAGTCGAGTCCGACGTCGGAATAGAGGGCCTTGCCGCCTTGTGCGAACTGCATGAAGAAGGAGAGGTCTACGTTGCGATACGTGAGCGTATGGTTCCAGCCGCCGAAGAATTTGGGCAGGGGCGATCCGATCACGGTGCGATCGTCAGAGGTGATGTGGCCGTCGCCATTCACGTCTTCGAGGATGTAGTCTCCCATGCCGAGGGACGTTTGGTAAGCCCCGTGACCCTTGGCTGCTGCCTGCGCATTAAGGCGATCGATCTCCGCCTGATCGTTGGCGATGCCCTTGGCCCGGAAGCCCTTGATCACGCCGACGGGTTCGCCCTCGACGATCAGATCCTGCATCTGGCTGTTCAGGTTGGCGCCGTTTAGCTTCAAGACCTTGTTCCGGTTTGAGGCGATGTTGAAAGAGGTGCTCCACGTGAAGTCCGCCGTTCGTACGATGTCGCCACCCAGCTCCAGTTCGAAACCACGGTTACTCATGTCTATCAAATTCGAGGTATAAGTGTTCATGCCCGATTCGGCCAAGTAGGGCGAATTGACGAGTGCCCCCTTGGTCGTACGGTCATAGACGTCGATCGAGCCGTAGAGCCGATGGTCGAAGAGTGAGAAATCGAGTCCACCGTTATACTCCGTGGTGATCTCCCAGCGGATGTCGCGGTTCGGCAGGTTACGCTCCAACCATACACCCGGTTTCTCGCCGTAGCGTCCACCTTTGGAGTAATACCGGAGGTAGGAGAAGTCGTCTACGTTCGTCGATCCCGTCTTACCCCAGCTCAGGCGCAGCTTGAGGTCGTCCAGCCAGCTGCGTTGCCCCGCTAAGAACTTCTCATTGCCTAAACGCCAACCCAAAGAAACGGCTGGGAAGATGGCCGTGCGATTGTTCGGCCCAAACTTCGATGAGGCGTCGCTACGGATGCTCAGTTCGGCCAGATAGCGCTTGGCATAGTCATAGCTGACGCGCGCATAGGTGGAGTTCAGTCCGCCGCGGGCATAAGCGTCCATGACGGGCAGATAGGTGTTGGCCGATCCGATATTATCCATGTTCGATTCGTCAAAAAAGTCGCTTGCACTCAGCGTGCGGAGCTGATAATGCGTGCGGTCAGCACCTACTCCAAGAAGGGCTGCCAGGTTATGATGTCCAAAACAGCGATTGTAATCAAGCCGGACGTTGGCCGACGTTTGCGTCGTTGTGCTGTACTCCTCACCCAGCTCAGCCTTCAGCTCCGCGCCCGGGATGAGCGACTGTGCGTGAGAAGGGATGAACATGCGGTCGCGCTGTCCAAAGACAGAGACGTTGACCTCAGCATGCGCCTTGAGTCCATCTATAATCGCCACGTCTGCATAGCCGTTGCCCATGAATTGGCTCGACACAGCACGGTTCTTCCTATCTCTCACCGCCACGGGGTTCGCGCTCATGATGGGTATACCATAATAGGGCGTCGCGTCGAAGCGAAGAAAGTTGCCTTGCTCGTCGCGTACAGGTAGGTCGGGGCGCATGCGCCACGTGGTCAATCCCTCTTGGAACCCTTCTCGCAGGTTACCCGACTTGCGCGCAGAGCCGGAATAGCTCAGCGTTGCGCCGGCCTTTACTCGCTTGGATACTTCCGTGTCGATGGCCATTCGTCCGCCGTAATGTTTAAGACGGTCGTTCTTCATCAGGCCCTTTTGGTCCATCGCATTCAGCGATACCAAGTAGTTCGTGACGGCCGATCCACCGCGCAGCGAGACATAATACTGCTGCGTAGCTGCGTTCCGGTGCGTGATCTCGTCGTTCCAGTTCGTGTTCGCTCGGCCGAAAGCATCGTCGCGCAGTCCGTTGTAAGCTGTCAGTTTATAGAGGTAGGTCTCCTCGTCGAGCGTTGCCTCCACTTTTCCGAAGGATTGGAGCACGGTGTACATGGTTTCGTCCATCATTCCGCCCAAATTCTCGCGGATGTGGCGTATCGTCCCGTCCATGATCTCCCCTTGCAGCTGCCGAAACTCCGTCGGGTTGAGGGGGCTGTATTCCTTGATCGGATTGCCGATGGAGAGCGTGTAACCGGCATCAATCGTCATCTTTTCGTTTTTCCGCCCGTTGCGTGTCTTGACGATCACCACGCCATTGGCGCCGCGTGAGCCGTAGATAGCCGTTGCCGAGGCGTCCTTGAGGATGTCGACGCTTTCAATGTCGTACGGCGAGATGGCCAGCAGTGGATTCAGGTTGTTATCCTCGATGAAATAGGGCATGCCGTCGATCACATACAGCGGAGCGTTAGATTGCTTCATCATTTTGTCTCGCGGGATGGGCGAGGTGATGCCGCGCACGTTAATCAGTGGGCCAGCACCCGGCGCGCCGCTCGATTGCACACTGAAGACGCCTTTTACGGCACCACCCAGCATGCCGTCCACTGTCGAGGCGGATCGTGCCAGCCGCTCAATGTCGTCGTTCTTCAGCGATGAGACGGAGCTCGTCAGGCTCTTTTTGTCCTTGCTTCCGTAGCCGATCACCACCAAGTCGTCTAGCATCTTGCAGTCTGGCACCAGTCGCAGATCAAGCGTGCTGCCCGCTACCGCCGGCAGCTCCATCCGTTCATAGCCCACGAAGGAGATCACTAGCGTGACGCGTGCACTCTCCACCGCGAGCGAGAAACGCCCATCCAAATCTGTTATTGTACCTATCGTCGTGCCCTTCACGACGATGTTTGCCCCCACCACTGGTTCGCCCGTTTCGTCCACGATCCGTCCCGTGATGTTTCCTTTCTGTTGCGCCACCATTTCTCGGCGTGCCGTTGGGTTAGGCTCCGCAGCCACGGTCGGCTGCAGTTCTGCTGCGGTCGTCAGGCAGAGTGATAGCATGGCCCATCCAATTCTCCCTCCGCAGTGCTTTTTACAATCGTTTTTGTAGGTCATAAGGTGTATGGATATAAAGTTTGTGTCGTCGATGTTTTTGTTTGAAATCTCATCGTTCATTTTCGTCAGATGCACATTCGCACCCGATCGAAATGAATGGCGCGAAAATAGAAGCTTTTATCAAATATCCTGCAAACGCAACAAATCATCC
>CALHPT010000259.1 GCA_938036405.1 uncultured Tannerella sp. | reverse complement strand
GAACGCGAGCTCTGGCAGCGCATCCGTCGCAAGACACTCATGGGCCGACGCACCGGTGTAGGCATCACTGCCGAGGGTGACATGTTGGCAGCCCTCAACCTCCGTTACGGTACGGAAGAGGCTACCGACGTAGCCGAAGAGATACAGAAGACACTCGCCTTGGCCGCCTACTCCTCGTCCGTCGAGCTGGCCCGCGACCGTGGTGCCTTCGAGATCTACGACGCCGAACGCGAAAAGAACAACCCCTTCATCGCCCGCCTGCGCGAGGCCGACCCGGCGCTCTACGAACGCATGACGAAATTCGGCCGACGCAACATCGCCTGCCTCACCATCGCCCCCACCGGCACCACGAGCCTTATGACGCAGACCACGTCCGGCATCGAGCCCGTCTTCCTGCCCGTCTACAAGCGCCGCCGCAAGGTGAACCCGAACGACACAGACGTGCATATAGATTATGTGGACGAGACGGGCGACGCCTTCGAGGAGTACGTCGTCTTCCACCACAAGTTCGTCACCTGGATGATGGCCAACGGCTACCCCGCCGCCAAGAAGTACACCTCGGCCGAGATCGACGACATGATCGCGCACTCACCCTATTATAAAGCCACCTCCAACGACGTGGATTGGGTCCAGAAGGTGAAGATGCAAGGCCGCATCCAGCGCTGGGTCGACCACTCGATCAGCGTCACGATCAACCTGCCGAACGACGTCTCCGAAGACCTCGTAGATCAGCTCTACGTCGAGGCATGGCGCTCGGGTTGCAAGGGTTGCACCGTCTATCGCGACGGATCGCGTGCCGGCGTACTCATCTCCGCCGAGGACAAGAAGAAGAAGGAAGAGACCAAGATGGCTCCCCCGCAGATCGTCTCCACCCGCCCGGCAGAGCTTGACGCCGACGTGGTGAAGTTCCAAAACAACCGCGAGAAGTGGATCGCCTTCGTAGGCCTGCTCAACGGTCGCCCGTACGAGATTTTCACCGGTCTGGCCGACGACGAGGAGGGCATCATGTTGCCCAAAACCGTAGAGAAAGGCACAATCATCAAGTGTTACGATTCAGACGGCAGCAAGCATTACGACTTCCAGTTCAAAAACAAGCGCGGCTTCAAGATGACGCTCGAGGGCCTCGACAGCAAGTTCGAGCCGGAGTATTGGAACTACGCCAAGCTGATCTCTGGTGTCTTGCGCTACGGCATGCCCATCACGCAGGTCATCAAGCTGGTGCAGGAGATGGAGCTGAATAACGAATCGATCAACACGTGGAAGAACGGCGTGGCACGCGCCCTGAAGAAGTACCTCCCGAACGGCACCGAGGTGAAGGGCCAAGAGTGTCCCAACTGCGGCAGCGAGACTCTGGTTTACCAAGAAGGCTGCCTACTCTGCGCCAACTGCGGCGCCACGGAGTGCGGATAATCTGCCCCCATGCGCCTCACATTCCACCTCTTTTACCCCGCACCAACGGGCCACGCCGTGCAGCTTGTCAGCCGAGACATCGCGACAGCTGTCGGCGCTGACCCCGCCGCGGGTCTACCGATGACCTCCGCCGACGGCGCGCATTGGTCGCTTACGCTCGATGTCCCCGCGTCACTGATGGAGGCCGACTATGCCTACCGATCCGTAGACGCTGACGGGCAACCGTCCGCCGAGCCTTGGCGACCGATGCGCCACGTGGCGTTCGACTTCCCTCGCGCGACCTATACGATCCGCGACCGTTGGCAGACGGTCCCCGACGACAGTCCGCTCTATACCTCGGCCTTTACCCGCGCACACTTTGCAAGACTCGAGCCACAACCTCCGACCAAGGCGATCTACCCGCGCAGCCTCATCTTGCGTGTGCCCGCCCCACGCGTCGGAAAGGATGAACACGTGGCCATCGTCGGTAGCTGCGACAGCCTCGGCCTTTGGGATCCCACGCGCGCCGTACGGATGACCGATGCCCACTTCCCCGACTGGGAGGTTTGCTTAGACTTGGACACACTCACCTTCCCGATAGAGTACAAGTTCATCATTCGCGACGCGTCCGGACAGGTTCTCCATTGGGAGGCCGACTGCAACCGCACGTTGGAAATGAGCGTCGATCGGCAGAAGTACGAGATCATCACGCTGGCAGAGACGCCTTTTCGCGACGCACGTCCGTCATGGAAAGGTGCTGGCACGGTGATCCCCGTCTTTTCCTTGCGATCGGAGTCGAGCTTCGGCGTGGGCGACTTGCACGACCTACGACTCCTCGTCGACTGGGCCGCTGAGACGGGACAGTGCGCCGTGCAGGTGTTGCCGATGAACGACACGACGGCCACCCGTACGCACCGCGACTCGTATCCCTACAGCGCCATCTCCGTCTACGCCCTCCACCCCATATACATCTCGCTGCCCGACATGGGCAGCCTGAAAGACAAGCAGCAGATGAATCTCTTTCGACGCATGCAGCGCCAACTGAACGCGTTGCCGGAGATGGATTATGAGGCGGTGGTGAAAGAGAAATCTGCCTATTGCCGCGCCTACTTCCGCGAGTCGGGGGCGAAGGTGTTGCAGAGCTCCGACTATCACCGTTTCGTCAGGGAGAACCGCGCATGGCTCATGCCTTACGCTGTCTTCTGTTACTACCGCGACCTGTACGGCACGGTCGATTTTACCCGCTGGGGCGACGATGCAACGTACGATGCCGACCGGGTGCGGACACTCTTCGATGCCCAGTGGGAGACGTCTGGCGAGGTGGGCTACCACTGTTTCCTGCAATACATCCTACACACACAGTTCAGCGACGTGGCCGACTATGCACGCCGCCGGGGCGTGATCCTCAAGGGCGATCTGCCTATCGGCGTCAACCGTGCCAGCGTGGACGCATGGGCCGACGCACCATGCTTCAACCCGCAGCAGCAGGCCGGCGCTCCGCCCGACGACTTCTCCGTTGTGGGGCAGAACTGGGGATTCCCAACCTACAACTGGGAGGTGATGGAGCGCGACGGCTTCGCGTGGTGGAAGGCGCGACTCGGTAAGCTCAGCGAATACTTCGACTGCTTCCGCATCGACCATATCCTCGGCTTCTTTCGCATTTGGGAGGTGCCCCTCGACTATGTGCGCGGCCTCTGCGGCCACTTCAGACCGGCCCTACCACTCACTCCGGACGAGATTGAGTCTTTTGGGTTGCCCTTCGATGTGCGATACACCCGCCCCATGGTCCGCCGCGAACACCTCGCGGGGCTTTTCTGCGACGAGGCGGATGAGTGGACAGCACGCTACCTCATGCCCATCGACGACGTACACTTCGCCCCGAACAGCCTTTGTGACACCCAACAAAAGATCGCCGCACTGTTTCAGAATGCTTCCGACAGTCGCAGCTGGCGCCTGCGCGATGCACTCTACGGACTTACCGAAGAGGTGCTTTTCGTGGAAGATCCCTATGCGCCTGGCCACTACCATCCGCGCATCTCGGCCGCCAACACGCTGCGTTACCGTGCGCTGACCGATCAGGAGCGCGCCGCTTTCGATCGCCTCTACGCCGACTTCTTCTTCGTGCGTCATCACGACTTCTGGCGCGACACGGCCCTCCGCCGCCTCCGCCCCCTGACGGCCTCGACCGACATGCTTGTCTGTGGTGAAGATCTCGGCATGATCCCCGACTCGGTACACGAAGTCATGGACCGCCTGCGCATCCTCAGCCTTGAGTTGGGGCGCATCTCCAAGATCTACGGCGTGGAGTTTACTGACCTCCGCCGTGCGCCCTACCTATCCGTCTGCACTACCTCCACGCACGACATGGCGCCGCTGCGCCTCTGGTGGCAGGAGGATGCCGAACGTACTCGCCGCTACTTGCACGCCCTCTCCGCCCCGACCGATCATCATCGGGACGCCGCCAAGCCGGAGACTGCCGAGCGCATTGTCCGAGACCACCTCGAGGCCGCTTCCATCCTCACCATCCTGCCCCTACAGGACTGGCTGGCGATGGACGACAGTCTGCGTGACCCGGACCCGGCCCGCGAGCGGATCAATGTCCCTGCCAACCCCAATCATTACTGGCGTTACCGCATGCACCTCACCCTCGAAGGCCTGTTGCAGGCTGAGCACTTCAACAAAAAAATCGGTGCGATGCTCCGGGAGAGCAACCGCACCGATTAAGGCGATTTCTGTGTGTAAAACGAATGAAAAAGAGAAGGGTTACTTCTTGTTGAGCGGCGTCACGTTCGACTTGTTATTGCCGACGGACTCGACCTTGCCGGACATCGTACACGTACCGTTGAAGTGAGCGCCCGGCTCGATCTCCAGCGTCTGCGTGAAGATGTCGCCCTTGATGATGGCGGTAGACTTGAAGATCAGCTTCTCCTTGATGCGGATCGAGCCTTCCACATCGCCCAAAACCTCGGCATTGTCCGAGATGATGTTGCCGACGATGCTGCCCTTGGGGCCGATGACGATCTTGCCCTTGCAATTGATGTCACCCTCGATACGTCCGTCCAGTCGGAAGTCCGACTCCGAGGCTACGCTACCCGTTACGACCGTCCCCGCGGCCAGCACATTGTGCATCCCACCGCTGCTCAGTGGTATCTCTTCGTTTTTTGTTCGTACCATGATTTTTTATGTTTGGTTTTCGCAAATATAGACACATTTCCCGGCGGAAAAAGCCAGAACGAACAGACGAGCGCAATGCCGCTGCATCAGACACCCCGGCCAGAGGCCGATAATTACATCAAAGGACCGAGGGCGAGGCCCTCATCATCATCCGGGTGAGCATCACGGCTCCGCCCTAACATCCATTGAATTATGAACGGAAAAATCGCCCTACGCGGCATGAAATTTTACGCCCATCATGGCGTCTTTGAGCAAGAAACGGTGATCGGCGGATACTACACGGTCGATGTCGCTTTTGCCCTGCCTTCGCTCGCGTCCACGGAGACGGACGAGCTGTCGGACACGGTCAATTATGCCGAGATCTACGACCTCGTGCAGGCCGAGATGGCCCGTCCCTCGCGCCTGATCGAGCATGTGGCCGGACGCATCCATCGCGCTCTGCACGCCTATCGATCTGACCTTAGCGACCTACGCGTCACAGTCACCAAGCATCATCCGCCCCTCGGCGGGGAAGTGGCCGACGCCACCGTGACGCTCGAGGACTGAAGCGGGGTTCTATCGTTGGTTATTGATTGCTGGCCGGGTACATGAATGGCCGACCGGACACAAAAATGCCGGGTACCCACGGGGGTACCCGGCAAACTTGGCTGGCGTCCCTGACGCCTTATTCCTCCGGCAGATGGATGTCGGGATCGCCGTCGTCACCGCCCGGTTTGGGATTGGGCTTGGGATCAGGCTGGGGAGTATCCGGTTGCTTAGGTTCCTTCGGCTGCTCAGGAGTCTTCGGCTCCTTGGGCTGCTTAGGCTCCTTCGGGGTCTTGGGTTGCTTGGGAGCGTTGGGGGCCTTAGGATCGGCGGGCTTCTTATGTGCCTGGCTTTGGCGATGAGTGGCTTTGAGGTCGATGGTCACCTTGTTCATGCGGTCGACTAACTGCTCGATCAGCGCCTTATCCTCGTCGGCCGTGGCGTAGAGGTAGGCGGCTTGGATGTACTGGCAAACGACTTCGTAGGCCTCGTCAGCGATTGGGCGAACCTGCTGCGCCGTGGGTAACTTCGTGTCAGCAGAATCCGTACGGCGCTCCATGCGCAGCTTCTCATACGCTTCGTTGGCCGTATGGAGCTGTGCGAATGTCGAGGTCAGTCCGAGGGTGGCGATCTCGGCGGTCAGGGTGGAGACGTCGTCTTCCAAACCGCGGATGCGCGCGCTCTCCTTCTCAAATGCAACCGTGCGAATGTTCGCATACGGTTTCAGTTTGGCGGACAGGCGCAGGGCTGCTTCTTTCTTCGGGGCTTCGGTGGAATACCTGTAGCCGCGAATGACGTAGAAAATGTTCGCAAGGATGTTGTCGCGCTCATTGTCTAAAGCTAACAACTTGGCGGTGTGTTCGGAGGTGGTCGACTCTAAGTCGAGCTGCGTTTCGGCTTTGTTCGCCGCCTCCCACGTAGTCATCACCGTGGCTGGAATCTTGAGCTTCGTCTGATCCACGGACTTGACTAATCCGTATTGCAGGTAGTGAAACTGAGCGTGGAGCGAAAGGCTGAACATCTTTCTATTGTCGCCCTCAAATTTCATGACCCGGGGCAAGGTCGATTCAATGGTTTTCATCTCTTTGGGTATCTGTTTTGATGAATAATCGGTTGGATTGAAAGTCTGGG
>CALHPT010000258.1 GCA_938036405.1 uncultured Tannerella sp. | reverse complement strand
AATCGATTCCCAGAATCACATATATATAAAACACAATGGTTGCTGTCAGATTGCTTTGCAAGGTTGTTTCGGAATATTCCAACGGTTCCATTTCAGTATATTGGAAATCAAGTTGCGTGTCGCGGAAGTTAAAAATCGTGGTTGTGTAAGATGAATTGTAAACCGGACGACGCGCCTGAACTTGCAGCTCGCAACTGAACCTGTTATCTTCGAGCGTGTTGACAATCATCGTAAATGCGCAGTCAATCCGCTCATTGGGCGAAAACTTGGCGTTCGTCCATTTCTTATTATTGATAAACTCATTCAAGGCCCTCTGCAAGGTGTTAAAAACTTCCTTGTTCGTGCCCTGTATTTTACTGCTGTTAATAGACAACTTCGCATTCAGCTCGGATACTTGCGACCAACTGCTTAACGCCATCATTGCCAGCAGACAGACAAGCCACTTCGTTCTTTTGTTCATCTTTTTGTTATTAACGTTTTCAGACAATCTAAGATGTCGTCGGCCACGGCTTTTTTATCTTTCAACGGAAAATCGGTCATTTGCCCTTCGCGATCGATCACGGTGATTTTATTCGTATCGCACGCGAAACCGGCCCCTTCTTCCCGAAGCGAGTTCAGCACAATCATGTCGAGATGTTTTCGTGTCAACTTCTCTTTCGCATGTGCCACGCCGTCGTTCGTTTCCAAGGCAAAGCCCACCAAATACTGTCCCGTACGCTTCTTTTCACCCAAGGTGGCCGCAATATCCCTGTTACGCACCAATGATAACGAGAGCACCTCCTGCCCCTCGCGTTTGATCTTCTGCGCCGCCTGCTCTGCCGGACGATAATCAGCTACCGCTGCCGAAAGGATTGCAATCTCCGCATCCGAGAAAGCCGACACTGCTAACTCATACATCTCATCGGCCGACTCAACATCTGTCCGGAGAATGCGGGGGTGATCCACCTTCAGTGAGACTGGCCCGGTGATCAATCGTACCTTCGCGCCTCTTCGTGCACATGCCTCGGCCAACGCAAATCCCATCTTTCCCGAAGAGTAGTTGCCGATAAAACGTACGGGATCGATCTTTTCGTACGTGGGTCCCGCCGTGATCAGGATCGTTTTCCCCTGTAAATCGTTCGAGGAAGCAAAGAAAGCAGACAGCACACGGATAATCTCGTCGGGGTCCTGCATCCGTCCTTTGCCAACCAACCGGCTGGCCAACTCACCTTCGCTCGGCTCAATGATACGGTTGCCGTACGAACGTAATCGAGCCAGATTTTGCCGTGTCGATGGATGGGCAAACATATCCAAGTCCATCGCCGGAGCGATAAAAACAGGCGCCTTGCATGAGAGGTAAGTGGTGACGAGCATATTGTCCGCCACGCCCTGTGCCATCTTGCCGATAGTGGCCGCCGTAGCAGGCGCGATGAGCATGGCGTCAGCCCAAAGGCCTAGATCGACGTGGCTGTGCCACGAGCCGTCTCGGCGCGAAAAGAACTCGCTGACGACGGGATTTCGGCTAAGAGTCGCCAGGGTGAGCGGAGTAATGAACTCCTTAGCTGCGGGCGTCATGACCACCTGCACCTCAGCGCCTTCTTTGATGAGTGCGCGAGTAAGGTAAGCCGCTTTGTATGCGGCTATACTTCCTGTGATGCCAAGGATGATCTTCCGCCCCGCGAGCCTCTGGGAAGGGATTGGGCTATCCATCGTGCTTTGTTTTGGGGGAATAAACGGTGCGATACGCAGGCTACTTGAGGCGCATGCGTATCTCAGTCAGTTTTTGTTTGGTGTTCAGCGGGAAATCGCCGCTCATCATCCATGCGTAATAACCCGGATCGGCCTTCAAGACCTCTGCCACGAGGCGCCCCTTGTATTTACCGAAGTTGATCACCTCTTCGCCCTTGTCGTTGTAGATCATGCGGCCGGCAAAGTCCACGTTGTTCGTGAAGCAGGAGAATTCCGATAGGAAGCGGATGTCGTTTTTGAGGTCTGGGTAACGGTCCAACTGCGCCTTGAGCACCTCGTACGTGGCGAAAGTATCAGCCTCAGCACTGTGGGCGTCATCGAGGCTTTTTCCACAATAGAACTTGTAGGCGGCAGACAGTGTGCGCTGCTCCATCTTATGAAAGATGGTTTGCACGTCGACAAATTTGCGTTTGGAGAGATCAATATCGACGTCCGCCCGCAGAAACTCTTCGGCAAGAAGAGGAATATCGAAGCGGTTGGAGTTAAAGCCGGCCAAATCACATCCTTCAATCTGTGCGGCGAGCGACTTGGCGATCTCTTTGAAGGTGGGACAGTCCTTTACATCTTCGTCGCTGATACCGTGAATAGCTGTCGCCTCGGGAGGTATGGGAATACCTGGGTTGATACGACGAGTCTTACTCTCCTCCTTACCATTGGGGGCGACTTTCAGGAGAGAGATCTCGATGATCCGGTCCTTACTGATATTCACACCAGTGGTCTCGAGATCGAAGAAAACGATGGGGTTGGCTAAGTTGAGTTGCATGACTTAATTGTTCAACATCATAGGCATGAGTAGGGCTAATAACTGTTCGCCCTTCTCGTTTTCAGTCGGTACGATGATGCCAGCACGCGAAGGATCAGCCAGCTCGATGTTGATCTCGGCAGCACTAATGTTGTTCAACATTTCGATTAGGAAAGTTCCCTTGAAACCGATGTCTAAGTCAGTACCGTTATATTGACACATTACTTTTTCCTCAGCCGAGGTCGAAAAGTCGATATCCTGTGCCGAAATGGTTAGTCCGTCCTCCTGACTTAACTGTAACCGTACGAGTCCGCTGGCAGGGTTGGAGGAGAGGGAAATGCGCTTCAATACGTTCAGCAGATAGAGTCTGTCGACCGTTACTCGATTGGGGTTGTCCTTTGGAATTACGCTGCTATAGTTGGGATAACGTCCCTCGATTAGTCGGCATACCATCTCAAAGTGAGAGGCTTTGATAGAGGCCGTATTCTCGTCAAAGCGAATAGAGACGTCTTCGGTTTCTTTCGCCAGCAATGTCTTAAGTAGGTTCGCTGACTTTTTAGGTAATACGAATGATGCACGCGTCCCACTTCTCGTTACCAGATTGCTAATCTGCACCAGTTTGTGTCCGTCAGAGGCAACAAATGTGAGGCTGTCCGGCTGAATGTCTAAGAGGACTCCATTCATCACCGGCCGCAGCTCATCGTCGGCCGTAGCAAATAACGTCCGGCTGACTCCATTGAGTAGCACTGGTGCTTCTATTGAGAATGCGACGGCATCACTCTTCATCTGCTTCTGTTGCGGGTAGGTGTCGCCTCGTTGCGCAACGAATTCGTACTTCCCGTTTTCGTAAAGCATAACCGTCGAGAGATTATTGTCGTCAATATCGAACATTAGGGGCTGTTCCGGCAACTCCTTCAACGGTTCCAATAATATTTTGGCGGGTATGGCAAATATACCCTCGCCTTCCACGTTCAGTGCCGCAATCGACGTCTCTAAGCGTGTTTCAATGTCAGAGGCGGTGATGAAGAGTCTCCGTCCGTCTTTGTCCAGACGAAAGAAGAAGCAATCCAGAATAGGCACTGTATTTTTTGAAGCAATTACTTTACTTATAGCCTGCAAGTGAAACGATAATGCAGAGCTTGATACATCGAATTTCATGTGGGTTTATGTTTTCTGATTAAGCTGTTTTGAATCTGAGGAATTGAGGTGTCTTGCTTGAACCTGCTGATCTGTTTTCGGTTTTATCTGTTGGCTTTTATGCGATCGAATAGAGAAAAAGCATGA
>CALHPT010000257.1 GCA_938036405.1 uncultured Tannerella sp. | reverse complement strand
CGGGTCCTGGATTGTATCACAACCGAGGGCCGCAGCCGCCTCAGTGGCGCAGGGTGAAGGGCATGAAGTAGGCCAGTCGCAGGGTGAAGACTTGGGGCGAGGCTTTGGAGAAGACATCGCCGTGGCGGGTGCTGTAGAAGTCGCCGAGCGAATAGTAGTAACGGCCTTCGAGCTGGAAATAGCCGACGGGCGTGCGCAGCTCTACGCCCGGCCCACCGCAGAGCCCCCACGAGAAACGGCGCTCGACAGGCATCGTGTGCTGGTCGTTCGTCTTGTTAGGCGTGGCACCGTTCAGGTTCTCGTCCGTGCTTTCGCCCGTCAGGAGGCCGATCTGCGGACCCAGGTTGAAGAAGAATCGCACACGCTCCGATCCGAAATAGATATGCGTCAGGAAAGGCAGTTCGACGTAGTTCATGCGGCGGATATAGCGGTACTGAGGCTGCTCGTCGAAGCGCTCGCGCCAACCAAGCTGACGGAAGCCGGCCTCGAGCTGTAGCCCGAGGTTACGCTCCGTGATCCACCTGAGGGCTACGCCACCGTTGAAGCCGAGCAGCGGGCTTTGGGGCACCTTGGGCGCAAAAAAGACGGTCGAATAGTTGATACCGCCCGTCACGCCCGCGGCCCATTCTTCGCGAAACGTAGGCCGTTGCGCCCGACCGTCCGTAGCGTGAACGGCCGCCCATCCAATAAAAAGAAGGAGGACTATCGCCCTCCTCCTGTTTGAAATGCCTTGCAGCCACCCGGCTGCGCTGTAAAGTCGGCTCATCATTCGCGCGTAACGGTGTTGTCCTTGTTGTAGTGGACGATGTAAATGTTCTGATTCATAAAGCCGCCCCAGTTGCTCATGCGCTCGTTGTAGTAGAGGCCCATCTGTAGGCTGTTGTATTTCATCTGTCGGATATTCTCCTCAAAGTTCGCCCCGTGCTTTTGCAGCGCGCCAATGAAATACATGCCCGTATCGAAGCCCAGCATAGCGTACCGCGGGTAGGTCTGGTGCATGTTTTTTTGATAGAACGACTTGTAGCGCGAGGTGAAGCGGCGCACATTAGCCGAGCGACTGTTGGCGTAAAACGGCGTATAAATATACGTGTTGAAGGCGCCGAAGTCCCTCGTATAGTTCGTGTACGTCTGCCATTCGGGATATCCGAAGAGCGTCAGGCGATAATTCGATTTGCTCTGCAAGAGTGAGCGGAGCGTGGGGCGGAGCTTGGCCAGTGCGCTTTCGGACGAAGACGTGGGGATGATAACGTTCGGCTTCGACGTGCTGAGGAGGCCCGTAAGGTCGCTCATGAACGTGCGACTGTTATAACCCACTTCCCGATTCGCGATGCCTTTCTTCGTCATTTCCGCCTTGAGGGCACGGACAAAGTCGAGCTCCTCGTCTTTATCGCCAATGCTGACGAAGATGGCGTTATAGCCCGCCAGCAGCGAGCAGGCGCGTGCGGCGGCCAGCGGCGCTACATAGGCCTTCGGCGTGTTGACTTGAAAGATGAACGAGTTGCCGGACGTCAGTTTCTCGAGCTTCGACGAGAGGGGTATGACGTACTTGACGCCCTTTCGCGAGGCATAGTCGGCGATCAGCTCGATCTGGCCTTCCGTCACTCCACCGATGATCAGGTCGGCGGCGCTCACCTCGTCCGTGCGGAGCACTTCCTCCGTTTTGCTTGTGCCGTCGCCCAGGTCGTAGACTGAGAGATCGATCGAATAGCCCGTGCGGCGTAAGCTGTCGATGGCCATGAGGAAACCCTCGTAGTACTCCACGAAGCGGGGCACATTTTTCGTGTCGCTCGTCTGGAAGGGCAGTAGCAGCGCTACGCGAGCGACGTCCAAGCGGTTCACCTCGTTGCGATGGGCACGCATGGCCTCGATGTCGTATTCATTCTTTGTCCCGCTCGCGGGTGTGGACGGCGTGGAGGGTGCGGTGTCCGATTTCTTCGCCGGCACCTTGATCACCATGCCCGGGCGCAGGCCATTTTTTAGATCTGGATTGAGTCGGATCAGCGACTCGCTGTCCGTGTTGAAGCGTCGGCTGAGGCCGTAGAGGGTTTCGTTTTTCTTGATCGTGTACACTTCGCCCGTCGAAGCGGAGGCCGCAGCGCCAGACGATGGCGGGATGCGGATCGTCTTGCCGACGTGGAACGTGCCCGCGTCCAGACCCGGGTTTGCCGCCGTGATGTCGCTCGGCGTCAGACCATAGCTTTTCGATAGGGAATAGAGCGTTTCGCCGCTACGGATGGTGTGCTGCACGAAGCCTCCCTCGGCCGTTCGTGCGCTGGCGTTCGATGTGCCGCTACGCGGGATTTTCAAGGTTTCGCCCTCCCGAATTTGGTCACGGCTACTCGGGTTCAACCGATAGATGTCGTTTTCACTCACCTTGTATAGGGCGGCGATGGAATAGATGGTTTGTCCACGCTCTACGGTGTGATAAATGACACTGTCGTCCCGCTCATTACCGACAGCAACTTGTTTACGACTGCCCTGAGCCGCCATGAAACTCGGCGGTAAGCAGAGCAGAAAAGACAGCATATAGAAGTTCAATCTATTCATAGTCAATTAATGATTTATGCACAAAGGTAAGCCTTATTTATCGACTCCACGGCCGGAAAGGTGGGAAAAACGGATAGCAAAGTCTCACGGCGGGATGTTTCGGAGTGTTTCCGTCCGTTCCTCCCGCCACCCGCATCGGGACAGCATTAGGGAATGGTCGGTGGTCGTTTTGAGCGAACTTTTCGGGATATCCCAGGGGGTTATGATGTCCGAAAAGGCCCGGAATGGCCCCCACATGAAGTGCAAAAAGCAAAAAGAAACAGGAGAACGGCCGGAACAGTTCGTAAGTCGGTTTACCTCAAAAGATCTTCTACGAAGGCGATTGTATACTATCCCCCGAGGCAAGAAATAGATGCCGAAGACTTCTCTACTCACCCTTCCGCCACATTATATTCACTCTAAACGTTATCGCTTAATATCCGGTGACAGGATATTAAA
>CALHPT010000256.1 GCA_938036405.1 uncultured Tannerella sp. | reverse complement strand
CTGCAATTAGCGATACTCTTGTAACTCTACAATGAAATGGAATGAGATGTGTTAGAAATGTATCAGACGATGGATTAGGAACGTGTTTTTTCCCTTTACTGAAATCCCCGACAAGAATTTCCGAACCACCCGATAATACGTTCCGAGGTACCCAATACCACGTTCCGAACGTATCAACACCACGTTCCGGACGTATCAACACCACGTTCGGAACGTATTGAGGGGGATTTCGCGAATAAGTATGAGGGGGGGGGTGCCTGCCTAAGCGGTTTTTGCAGCGTATTTGCCCGATGCTTCGAGCTGGCGAAACATTTTGCGGCAACGTAGACGGAAGAGGACAGCGGCCACGCTGAGCCCGAAAATGAAGGCGGCCCAGACGCCAACAGCACCGAGGTGGAAGACAAAGCCGAAGAGATAGCCGAAGGGGATGTTGATGCAGATGTAGGCGATGAAGGCGTAGTACATGACGATCTTCACGTCCGTGAGGCCGCGGAGGATGCCGGCGCCGATGGTCTGTAGGCCGTCTGAAACTTGGAAGATGCCGGCCATGATGAGGAGGCGTCCGCCGATCTCAATCACTGCAGGGTCGGAGGTGAAGGCCGAGGCGATGGTATAGCGGAAGGCGATGAGGAGGGTGCCGGCCAAGGCATTATAGACGAGGCAGAGGTGCGTGGAGGCATTGCCGGCCTTGCGCGCAGCCTCGAGGTCGAGGACGCCGAGCTGGTGGCTGACGCGGACGGTGGTCGCGGCACCGATGCCGAGCACGATCATATAGGTGAGGTGTGACATGTTTTGCGCGATCTGATGGCCAGCCTGTGACGTGGCGCCGAGCCAACCGACCATGATGGCCGAGAGCGCAAAGGCAAGTACCTCGAGCAACATGTGGGCCGCGATGGGGGCACCGACTTTCACTAATTCGATGAGGCGGCGCCAACTGAAGATGCGCATACGGAAGGCGCGGAAATAGTCCCACCATTCGCCCCGCAGACGGATAGCAATGAGGTACATGATGGGCATTGTTAGGCGGGAAATGAGCGTCGAGACGCCCGCGCCCAGCACACCCAGCTCGGGGAACCCCCACTTGCCGAAGATGAGTAGGTAGTTAAAGAGGACGTTGATGAGGTTCGAGATGATGGTGATCACCATCGCGATCATGGTGTTGCCCATCCCCTCAAGGAACTGCTTGATGGCGGTGAAATAGAGGAAGGGAATAAGGCTGAAGACAAGCGTCTTGAAATACGGGATGGCCGTCTCGACCACGGCCGCGTCCTGCCCCATGTAGGGCATCAGGTGGATGACCCCCAAGAGGAGGCTGCACATGAAGATGGCCGAGAGGGTGGCCAGTGTGAGCGAGTTTTGGAAGAGATCCGTCACGCGGGTGCGGTCGCCGCGCATGTAGGCCATGCCCACCAGCGGGGTAAGCCCCATCAGTATGCCGATGGAGAACACAAAGCCGATGATGAATACAGAGGTGGCGAATGAGACCGCAGCCAACGGCACCGTGCCTATCCGGCCGACCATGAGCGTGTCGACCAACTGTACGAGGGCGCCACCGAGTTGCGAGAACACGATCGGCAACGCCACTTTCAGGTTGCGCTTATAGTGCGGAAGCTGTAGGCCATCTCTCTCTTCTTACGGGGGCTACTTTAGAAAGCCACCGGATGGGGCGGCGGAACGGGTCGATTCAGCGTGCTGAGCTTCCATTTATAGAAATAGGTCAGCACACCCACAAAAAGCACCGTAGCCATGGCCATGCTAATCAGATCGCCCGTGGGATCCATCTCACGCACCATAAACAGCGCGTCGGTCTTCAGGGCGGCCCCCTTGTAGGTCGTCAGCACCGCGCCGCAGAGATTATTGACCGCATGCGCTCCCATGGCCACCTCGATGCCGTCGTCAAGCAACGCCACCACCCCGAAGGCCGCACCCATAAGGATGTATTGCGGCATCATTTTCCAAAAGCCATACTCAGCTACTTCGGGATTCGCCATGTGCATCAGCCCAAACAGCACCGACGGCACGACGAGCGCCCACCAACGGCTGCCTGTCCACGAGGCCACACCCTGCGCCAGATAGCCACGAAAGAAAAACTCCTCCGACGCGGACTGAATCGGAATCATCGTCACGGCCACCAGCACCAGCGGAATGAATCGCGCGGCATCGAAGCGGAACTCGAAATTATCCGGCTCCATCGCATAGCCAATCGCCAGCGATCCCACGTTGATGAGGCCCCACACGGCAAAGCCACCGAAGAAATGGCTCCAGCGCACCCGCCGCGTCCCATTGATCACCTCCCGCCACGTGCGCCCCTGTAGCTGCTGGATCAGGTAAGCACCCGCCACCAACAGGATCACGAAGGCGAAAAGCATGACGAAGAGCATCAGGTTCGAGTCTATCCCCTCGGTCAAAAAGTTCGTGTTGCCATCGGAGAGAAGCTCCGATAGGTTTTGCGTCCCACCCGACCGCAGAATGTTCCACACAAGGACGGCCAAATAGGGGATGGTGCCGAGGGTGTTCGAGATTAAGAAGCTCAAGAAGAGGACGAGCAAGTACCAATACCATTGGTTCCGCTGCGAGGAGACACATTCCAAATGATTCATGTTATCGTGCTGTTATATATAATGTATGTCGTCGTGCTATCGAGGTGGCGCGACGGGCGGCAAAGGTAGCATCCGCCGCGTCCTTCCAAATTTCAGCCCGCTGATCGCCTCCGTCAAACCCTTCCCGGGCGGTTTCAGCTTAGAATCACTGTTTCCGGACTGTTCCCGAGCGGTTTCAACTTAGAATCACTGTTTCCGGAGCATTCCCGGGCAGTTTCAGCTTAGAATCACTGTTTCCGGAGCGTTCCCGAGCGGTTTCAGCTTAGATACACTGTTTCTGGACCGTTCCCGAGCGGTTTCAGCTTAGAATCACTGTTTCCGGAGCATTC
>CALHPT010000255.1 GCA_938036405.1 uncultured Tannerella sp. | reverse complement strand
GACCGCAAGACTGACGAGCGAGTCGGAAGGAGGCCGGTTGCCTGTCATCAGCATGGTACGGGTAAGCAGCAACCCGTATTTCGCCTGATCGGATCTCGTGAAATTTCTGCTGTTGCTGACGGCTTGCAGCTTTCTCCAGGCATCTGCGGGCAACGAGTCCGATAACATTCCCGCCTCATGCAGCAGTTGTTGGTCATGATATGCGTCTCCGCATGAAAAGAGGAGGAGCAGCATGATGACGGGAATGTATGGTATGACAAATGGATGTCTTAAACTCATGAAATCCGTTACAAAGATCACTAAAAAGTACGCGATGTTCCTGTTTTATTCAAGACTAAACCGAACCGTTTGGACGTCGGCGCTGTTACGGCCGATCATCAGTTCGAACTCGCCCGGTTCGTACACATAGTCGAGGTCGGCGTTATAAAAGCGGAGATCGTCCGTCGTGACATCGAACGATACGGTCTTCGTTTCGCCGCGTTTCAGACTGATTCGCCGGAATCCTTTCAGTTCTTTGACCGGCCGCGAGACCTGCCACATCGCGGATATAGAGTTGTACCACCTCGTCGGCGTCGTATGCCCCCGTGTTCGTTACATCGACTGCAGCCGTGATTTTGCCGCCTTCGTGCAGCGTATGACGGTCGAGCCGCACTTCACCGTATGAGAAAGTCGTGTACGAGAGTCCGTAGCCGAACGGGAAAAGCGGATCGTTGTCTACATCGAGGAAATTGCTGCGGAATTTGGAGAACCATTGGCGTTCGGGACGTCCGGTGTTCAGATGATTGTAGTAGAGGGGGAGCTGTCCGGTGCTTTTAGGCATGGAGGTGACTAACCGTCCGCCCGGCACCCGGTCGCCGAACAGCACGTCGCAGATGGCGTCGCCTGCTTCGCTTCCTCCGAACCATACGTTAAGAATGGCCGGGATATGTTCGTTCTCCCACGTCATCACCGTGCTGCGGACCGAGAAATACACGAGTACGATCGGTTTTCCGGTCTTTTCTAAGGCGGCCAGCAGATCGCGCTGGGCGTCGGGCAAGGTGAGGTCGCTTCGGCTGCTGCATTCGCCGCTCATCCCCGACGATTCGCCTACGGCGGCTACGATCACATCGGCACCGGCAGCTGCTTCGAGCGCCTCATGCAGGATTGCTTCCGCCGGACGCCCGTCTCTTTCCGGGCCTCCGAAAGCCTTCGCGTTTTTCTCCAGTCCGGCATCGTGCATCAGGTTCGACCCTTTGGCGTATACGACCTCCGCCTTCGTGCCTGCGGCATCTTTCATTGCCTCGTAGAGTGACTTGTATCCTTCGGGACGGGCGGCGACACTCCACGTTCCGGGCATATCGAAGCGACTGTCGGCCATCGGGCCTACCAGCGCGATACGTCCGCTGCGTGAAAGCGGTAATTTTCCGCCGTCGTTTTTGAGCAGTACAAACGTTTGCGCTGCTATGCGACGGGCTTCGGCCCGATGCGCCGAGGTGAAGATTTCCTTTTCGGCCCGACGGGCATCCAGATAACGGTAAGGATCGTCGAACAGTCCCAGTCTGTACTTGGCCTCCAATATCCGCCGGCAGGCACGATCGATTGCTTCGAGTGTCACTGTCCCTTCGTTGAGCGATGCTTCGAGCGTACCGGCAAATCCGTCGGAGACCATATCCATGTCTGTGCCGGCACGAAGTGCGAGCGCGGAGGCTTGTTTCAGATCGCCCATGCCGTGCTCGGTCATCTCCGCAATGGCCGTATAATCCGTCACGACAAAGCCTTTGAAGCCCCATTGCTTGCGGAGGATATCCGTCATTAGGTAGCGGTTGGCTGTTGCAGGGATGCCATTCACCTCGTTGAAGGAAGCCATTACAGTGCCCACTCCTGCATCGATAGCTGCTTTATAAGGAGGGAGATAGACATTCCACAGAGTGTGTTGGGAGAGCTCGGCGGTGTTGTAGTCGCGACCTGACTCGGCAGCACCATAGGCAGCAAAGTGTTTTACGCACGCCAAAATAGTATTGGTTTTATTGAGCGAACGCCAGTCGGTACCTCCTTGAAATCCTTGTACGCGAGCTTTAGCGATTTCACTTCCCAAGAAAGGGTCTTCGCCAGCACCTTCCATCACACGACCCCAGCGCGGATCGCGAGCAATATCTACCATAGGAGCAAACGTCCATTTGATACCATCGGCGGCAGCTTCTTCGGCAGCAATGGCAGCGGTTTGGCGCATTAGGTCTAAATCCCAAGAGCAGGCTTCGGCAAGCGACATAGGGAATATGGTTTTATAACCGTGAATCACGTCGTAACCAAAGAGGATAGGGATACCTAAGCGACTTTTCTTCACGGCAATATCCTGCATTTTGCGCACACCAGGTACGGTAACAGCGTTGAACACACTACCCACGAGACCTTTTTCGAGATATGGCTGAAAATCATCGGACATTACAGGACCTGTAACATCCCAATCGGCAGCAAACTGAGTGAGCTGTCCGAT
>CALHPT010000254.1 GCA_938036405.1 uncultured Tannerella sp. | reverse complement strand
CCATGAAAGGCGGGTGGATCATGGGCGTACTTCTGGTACTCTCATTGGTGGCCATTTACTTCTTTATTCAGCGATTGCTGGTGATCCGTCAGGCGGGACGAAACGACGAAACGTTTATGAACCACATCCGCGATTACATCTACGAAGGAAAAATCGATCAAGCGCTCAACCTCTGTCGGACGACATCGACCCCGGCCGCACGCATGATCGAGAAAGGCATCCTCCGCCTCGGACGCCCCACCGCCGATGTGCTGGCAGCCATCGAAAACGCGGGTAACATCGAAATCTCGAAGCTCGAACGCGGCTTCCCCGTCATCGCAACCACCGCAGCTGGTGCACCGATGCTCGGCTTTCTGGGCACCGTGACGGGTATGGTGCGCGCCTTCTACGACATGGCCAACGCCGGTACGAACGTGGACGTGACACTGCTCTCGGGCGGTATCTACGAGGCGCTCGTGACTACGGTCGGCGGACTCATCGTCGGCATCATCGCACTGTTTGCTTACAACTATTTAGTGGCTCGCGTGGAGAACGTGGTCAATAAACTCGAAGCAAGCACGATGGAGTTCATGGATCTGTTGAACGAACCTGCACACTAACGACGTCATGGCACTGAAACGAAAAACTAAAGTCAATGAAGCCTTCAGCATGGCCTCGATGACGGACGTCATCTTCCTGCTGCTGATCTTCTTCATGGTGACCTCTACGGTAGTGGTGCCGAACGCGATCAAGCTGACCTTGCCGCAGGCGCAGAAACAGACGGCAGCCAAACCCATCACACGCGTGACGATCGACGCGGAAGGCAACTATTACGTGGCGGCAGGCAACGAACGCGAACAGCAGGTGGCCTTTGAAGACATCGCCCCCTTCCTGCAAGAGCAATACGATGCCGACCCGGAGATGTTCGTCGCCCTCTACGCCGACGAGACTGTCCCCTACGGCGAGATCGTAAACGTGCTGAACCTGGCCAACGAGAATAAATATAAGGTGGTGCTGGCCACCCGTCCACCGGAGCGCACGCCATGAAGCCGAAAAAAAACAACCTGCTCGCAGGCGCTGGATCGATCCTCTTCCACGCCGTCATCCTGCTCATCCTTTTCTTCACGGTGATGAAAGCCGTGGTGCCCGAGGAGGACGGCGGTGTGATGGTGAACTTCGGCACACTCGACGAATCAACAGGCACGTTTGAGCCGGAAGGCACACCCGTGCAGGATGAGCCGACCGAGGTTCCTCAGGAAGAGACCGTCGTCCCTCCGCCGCCTACACCACCTGCGCCTCCCAGACCCACTCCGCCAGCTCCCAAGCAGCCCGAAAAGCTCATCACGCAAGACCGCGAAGAGAGCGTAGCCCTGGCGCAGCAACGGAAGAAAGAGGAAGAGCGTAAGCGGAAAGAGGAGGCACGTCGGAAGGAGGAGCTCCGCAAGCAACAAGAGGAGCGCCAACGACAAGACACGGAGCGTCAGCGCCAAGACATGGAGCGCCGCCGACAGGACGAGGCCCGACGCAAAGAGGCCGATCGGAAGGCGGAAGCAGAACGCAAAGCTGAGGCTGAGCGACGTCGCGAGGCTGAGGAACAACGCAAGAAGGAGCAGGCCATTCGCGACCGTGTGGCAGGTGCTTTCGGCAAGAACAACTCGAGCCAAGGCACATCAACGCAAGGCGCAACCAACCAAGGCAGTCCTTTCGGCAACGCAGATCGGGGCGCCAACAAAGGCGTTGGCACGGGATCATCCTTCAGCCTAAATGGCCGTTCTGTCGGCCCCGGTGGCCTGCCACATCCGGCCTACACGGTGCAAGAGGAAGGTCGCATCGTGGTCAACATCGTGGTCGATCCGGCGGGTAACGTCATCGCTGCCGACATCGGCAAGGGCACGAACATCGACAACGCCTCTATGCGCCGCAGCGCCATCGAAGCCGCCCGTCGTGCCAAGTTCAACAGCATCGAAGGATCGAACAACCAAAGCGGGACGATCACTTATCGCTACTCATTGAAGTGAGAAACTGTTTTGAATTTATTGAGTGATTATTCTATCCCCAAACACCATAAGACAATGAAAAAGGCATATGTATTTTTTGCGACGGGCTTCGAAGAGACTGAGGCCATCGGCACGACAGACGTGCTGCGTCGCGGGAATGTGGAGACGGTCACGGTTTCAATGACCGGCGATCGTACGGTTACGGGTGGGCATGACATCCCCGTCGTGACCGACGTACTGTTTGAGGACGTCGACCTGGCAGACGCTGATGCGCTCGTGCTGCCCGGCGGTGGACCGATGCTCGACGATTACGAAGACTTGAAAAAAGCCATCGTCCGCCACTACGAAGCCGGTCGGTTAGTGGCAGCCATCTGCGCCGCGCCACTCGTACTCGGCGGACTGGGACTCCTCCGCGGACGTCGCGCCACGTGTTACCCCGGCTTCGAGCAATACCTCACGGGCGCAACCGTGGTAGAAGAGGCGACCGTCAGAGAGGACAACATCATCACCGGACGCGGGCCGGGCATGGTCTATGCTTTCGGCGTGGCCGTGGTGGACTATCTGATGGGCGCGGAGACGGCTGATGAGGTGGCACGCGGACTGTTGCTGAAGAAGTAAACATCTACGAAAAGGATCGGCCCCCCTCGCCTCTGAGGAAGGCCGCTTCCTAACCCACGATCCTGCCGGAGAGGGCGGCCCTGCACAGAAGCGGGCGTTTCCCCCCTCCGGCAGGATCTTTTTTGTGCCCTTTGAAGCGCCATTTCATATGCCTCCAGACCGCTTCTCAAACGACAAACAAACAGGCGCCCCACATGAGACGCGTAAACCGTAGCGCGCTCCCTCCCGCGGCGGGAAGCTATCGAGAGCTTATTTCCACGTCCCGCGGCGGGAAGGCGTTTTTCGAGATTCCC
>CALHPT010000253.1 GCA_938036405.1 uncultured Tannerella sp. | reverse complement strand
CCCTGAGCCTTGCCGCACTCGGCATCCGTATCATCGCCCCGATGCCCGGCAAGGGAACGATCGGCATCGAGGTGCCCAACAAAGACCCTCAGATCGTTTCGATGCAATCCGTAATCAGTTCGCGCAAATTTATCGAGAGCAAATACGATCTGCCGGTGGCACTGGGACGCACCATCACGAACGACGTCTTTATGTTCGACCTCTGCAAAGCCCCCCACCTGCTGATGGCCGGTGCTACGGGACAGGGAAAATCGGTCGGGCTCAACGCCATCATCACCTCGTTGCTATACAAGAAACATCCCGCCGAACTGAAATTCGTACTCGTCGACCCCAAAATGGTCGAATTTAGCATCTATGCCGAAATCGAACGTCATTATCTGGCAAAGCTCCCCGACGAAGAGAAAGCAATCATCACCGATTTTACGAAAGTGGTACATACGCTAAATTCGCTCTGTAAGGAAATGGATAACCGCTATGAGTTACTGACGAAAGCACACGTCCGTAACATCAAAGATTATAATGAGAAGTTTATAAGCCGCCGCCTGAATCCGGAGAAAGGGCATAAGTATATGTCGTATATCGTGGTCATCATCGACGAGTTCGGCGACCTGATCATGACGGCTGGACGCGACATTGAAATGCCGATCGCACGAATCGCGCAGAAAGCGCGCGCCGTAGGTATTCACATGATTATCGCCACGCAACGTCCGTCGACCAACATCATCACCGGAACGATTAAAGCAAACTTCCCCGTGCGCGTGGCCTTCCGTGTCTCTTCGATGATCGATTCGCGCACCATTCTCGACTCGCCCGGCGCCAATCAGCTGATCGGCCGTGGCGACCTGCTCTTCTCGCAGGGCAGCGACATGACACGCGTACAGTGCGCCTTTGTCGACACGCCCGAGGTGGAGGCTATCTCCGAGTTCATCGGCGGACAGCCGGGCTATCCCAAAGCGCATGAGTTGCCGGAATACGAGCCTGAAGGCGAGGACGACGGCAGGTCGGCCGCCAGCGATCTCTCCGAGCGTGATCCGCTCTTTGACGAGGCCGCCCGGCTGGTAGTCAGCCAGCAGCAAGGGTCCACATCGCTTATCCAGCGTAAGTTCTCTATCGGTTATAATCGCGCCGGTCGGCTTATGGATCAGCTGCAAGGCGCGGGCATCGTTGGGCCATACGAAGGCAGTAAGGCGCGTCAGGTGTTGATACAAGACATTTATTCATTGGAACAGAAACTAAACACGATCAAATGATGAGACGAATGATTGGCATGCTTTTGGTAACGCTCTGCGTCGCCGGAAGCCTTTCGGCACAGAAGGCCGAAGCGTTGCTCGACAAAGCCGCAGCAGCGTATGAGAAATCGAACGGCATACAAGCCACTTTTGCCGCCAACGTGCGCCATGAGAAGGCCGGTGTGGCGGAGAGTTTCGAGGGCACGATTCGCATGAAGGGCAACAAGTTCGCACTGGTGACGCCCGACATACGCACGTGGTACAACGGATCGACGCAGTGGACCTACATGGTGCGATCGAAGGAAGTGAACCTCTCTACGCCGACGGGCGACGAGCTGGAATCGACCAACCCGCTCACACTCTTGCGTACCTATAAGAAGAAGTTCACGGCCTCTTACATCGGCACGAGTACAGCCGGAAACGGTCGCATGGCGGACGACGTGGCGCTCACACCGCGCGGCCGTAGCGACATCGCTCGCGTGGAGGTGCAGCTCGAACGTAGCACGTCGCTACCAGCGCGCCTGACGGTGACGATGAAGAATGGCATGCGCAGCGTGATTCGCATCAGTCGTATGCAGACGGGCGTCAATCCGCCTGACAAGACATTCTCCTTCAACCGGGCGGAATATCCCGGGGTGACAGAAATAGATTTACGATAAGATGAAGACGCTGATTCTTGTTGTGCACCCTCATCTCAATGAATCGCTCATCAACAAGCGATGGGTAGAGGAGCTGCAAAAGCATCCGGATAAGTATGAGGTACATCAGTTGTACGAGGCTTATCCGGATGGGAGGATTGACGTGGCTGCGGAGCAACAATTGACGGAGCGATATGAGCGTATCGTTTTTCAGTACCCCTTGTATTGGTTCAATTGCCCGCCATTGTTCAAGACGTGGCTCGACGAGGTCTTGACCTATGGCTGGGCGTATGGAAGCCAGAGCGGATACAAGATGGGTGGCAAGAAGATCGCCCTGGCCATCACCGCCGGTATCGACGAGCATGAGTATGCGGCCTCGGGCAAATACCGGTACACGATAGAGGAGCTGACACGCCCGTTCGAGCTGACTTTTGAATACGTGAAGGCTGACTATCGTCCGCCGTTTGTCTTTTATGGCATTGAATTGAACTCGTCTGAGGAATGGATCGAACAGAGTGTTCCGCGATACATGAAGTTCCTCGAGGAGTTTTCGAGATAAACAGATTAACAATAACCCCAAACGAGAAAGATTTGAAAGAGAATATGGAAAATGAGAAAGTGCGTTGCCTGATCATAGGCTCCGGGCCGGCCGGCTACACGGCCGCCATCTACGCGTCGCGAGCTAACCTGCAACCGGTGCTGTACGAAGGCATTCAACCGGGCGGACAGCTGACGACGACGACGGAAGTAGAGAACTTCCCTGGCTATCCCGACGGCATCACGGGCACGGAGATGATGGCGGACATGCGGCGTCAAGCCGAACGTTTCGGCGCCGATATCCGTGCGGGCATCGCCACGGCGGCCGACCTTTCGGCGGCACCGTACAAGATCACTATCGACGGCGAGAAGGTCATCGAGGCTGAAGCGTTGATCATCGCCACGGGCGCCTCGGCTAAGTATCTGGGTCTGCCCGACGAACAGAAATATGCCGGAATGGGCGTCTCGGCGTGCGCCACCTGCGATGGCTTCTTCTATCGCAAGAAGAAGGTGGCCGTGGTCGGCGGTGGCGATACGGCGTGTGAGGAAGCGCTCTACTTGGCTGGTCTCGCGTCGCACGTTTACCTGATTGTTCGCAAGCCCTATCTGCGCGCCTCGAAGGTGATGCAGGATCGTGTGCTGAACGCATCCAACATCACCGTGCTGTTTGAGCACAACACCCTCGGGCTGTTTGGCGAAGGCGGCGTGGAAGGTGCGCATCTTGTGAAGCGTAAGGGCGAACCGGATGAGGAGCAGGTGGATATTGCCATCGATGGCTTCTTCCTGGCCATTGGCCACAAGCCGAATTCGGACATCTTCAAGCAGTGGATCAAGACGGACGAAACGGGCTATATCCTCACCGAAGCGGGCACGCCGCGCACGAATGTGCCGGGTGTCTTTGCTGCCGGCGATGTAGCTGATCCGCATTACCGTCAGGCAGTAACGGCAGCCGGAGCAGGCTGTCGCGCAGCCATTGAGGTTGAACGCTATTTGTCGAATCGTTGATGTATACATGTAGGGTCGGGTCTTGTGCCCACCCTTCCAAAGGGGCGCAAAAAGCATGCGCCCCTTTTTGCATTTTTCTCGCGAGCTGTAAGCCATACTATAATAGACAAGAATGAAAAGAATCGCATGGTGGATGATGCTGTGGTGCCTGTGCATAGGGGCGGTTACCGGAGCGGAGGACGAGTATCCGAAGCAGGAGATTCGCGCCGTCTGGCTCACCACGATCTACGGACTCGACTGGCCTACGCGAACGGCTACCGACTGGGATGGGCGCGAACGGCAGAAGCAGGAGCTGCGCAACATCCTCGACCGCCTGCATGAGGCCAACTTCAACACCGTCTTCGTGCAGACACGCCTGCGTGGTGACGTGATTTATCGCTCCAAGATCGAGCCACTCTCGGCCGTCTTTGCCGGCTCTTACGGACAGTGGCCGGGCTACGATCCGCTAGCTTTTGTGATCGAGGAGTGCCATAAGCGCGGCATGGAGTGCCACGCCTTCTTCGTCACCTTCCCCGTCGGAACGGAGAAGATGGTGCGCGAGCAAGGCGGATCGTCCGTTGTTCGTCGCCACCCCGATCTCTGCCTTCAGCATCAGGGCAGTTGGTACCTCGACCCCGGACAGCCCGGAACGACCGACTACCTCCTCTCGCTTGTCGACGAGGTGGTCCGTAACTACGACATTGACGGTATCCAGTTCGACTACATCCGTTACCCCGAAAATGCAGCCACCTTTCCTGACAAGGACTCCTACCAGCGTTACGGTCGCGGTCAACGCCTCAGCGACTGGCGGCGGGAGAACATCAATCGGCTCATGAGTCGCATTCATGACCGCGTGAAGCAGCTCAAACCATGGGTGCAAGTCAGCAGTTCGCCGCTTGGGAAATACAGCAAGTCAGGCCGAACGCCGAACGCCAAATGGACGGCTTACGAAGACGTCTTCCAAGATCCCAAAGCCTGGCTACAGGCCGGCAAGCAGGACATGATTGTGCCCATGATGTACTACCGCCGCAGCGACTTCTACCCCTTTGTCAGCACTTGGCTTGAGCAGTCCGGGCAGCGCAACATGGTGGCCGGGCTGGGCGCCTACCGCCTGAGTCGCGGCGAGGGCGACTGGAACCTTTCCGACATCTCCGACCAGATTGTTTACGTCCGCAAGCAGGGCGGCAAGGGGTGCGCCTTCTTTCGCGCTGGCTTTGTCATCGGCAACGAGAAGGGGCTGTATAACGAGCTTAAGAACCGCTTCTTCAAGTACCCCGCCCAGCTGCCTCCACTGACGTGGATGAGCACCACGCCCGCAGCTCCCTGCGAACCGCAAGAGGTCCACGTTACCCGTGAGCGCGGCGGCCTGCGCCTGCGTTGGGAGGGGGCGCCTGACTGTATCTACACGCT
>CALHPT010000252.1 GCA_938036405.1 uncultured Tannerella sp. | reverse complement strand
TAGGTAGGAAGTGGAAAACGCGCCTCGTTTTGGTGTTCCTACTAGGTAGGAAGTGCAAAACGCGCTTTCTTTCGAGGTTCCATCGTAGGGGCGTATCGCATACGCCCCATCAAATGGCCCCGTAGGGGACAAAGAGTCGCACGTTTGGCTGCTTTTGGACACTCTCGTTCCCTTGCGGGAACGTTTGGAGGGCGTATTTGGGTACGCCCCTACCCTGACGGCCGAAAAACGCGGTCCGTATGCGGCATCTCTCCACCTGATACCCCCCAAACGAAACAGCCCGACATGTTTACACATGCCGGGCTGCACAGTCATTCGGACGGGCGGGCCGTCCACAGTCAGAAATAGTTATGAAAAAAGAGCGTGTTTAATCTTCTCTCTGAGAGGGAGTTCCTAAAAGGGGTAGGACCTGCCTCACGCAACAGATGTACGTGAGACAGACTCGCCTTATTCGGGGTTCTTTGAGTGATAGTAGTCTACCTTCTCGGCGTTCTTGGTGTGGTTCATCCACAATTGACGGACATTCTCGCGCTCGAGGAGGCCATTCATGATCTGAGTCTCGTCCGAGCAGTCGTAGCCCATGGTCTTGAAGTACATTTTCCAGCTCGTGTCTTCCACTTCACCCTCTTCATTGGGCTGGAATGGGGTCTTGGCGACGTCGTTGCCAGCCATATCGTTGTGGGCATGGTCACCGGAGATGGACATGAGGGGCGTGCAGTAGACGCGGCCCTTGCTGACGCCTGCTTTGACCATTCTATTGCGAACGAAGGTCTTGAAGTTGTCCTTCATATCGACCGTACCGACGTAGTAGTTCTTGTTGATCTTCTGGAGCGCCTCTTCTAACTGGGTGTAACGGATGTTCGCCTTGTAGATGTCGTATGAATCGGGGTTACCGTGGCCCATGAAGGCTACGATGCCCTGCTTGGCGTAGTTAGCGTAGTTCGCATCGAGCGCTTTGGCGAGTGCCTTGACGTCCTTATCGGCGTCGGCCATGAGGGGAAGGCCTAAACGGAGGGTGACCTTCTTCAAATAGGCGTCGTCGAGGTCTCCCAGACTGTTGTTAGCGAAATCCTTCATGTAGTTGATCACTCGGCCGTACTCTTCGCCCGGAATCACTTGCAGAGACTGGACAATAATCTCGCTGTACTGTACGCGCCCGAAGGCTTCGAGCCAAAAGTTGGGCGAGTAGTAGTGGCGCACCTCGGCTTTGGCCTCTCCCTCGTCCTTAGCATGCTCGCCCGCGGCGGCGCGGTTGATACAAATGGCGGAGGAGAAGGAAAGGAAGACGTCGTAGTCGGGGAATGCCTTCTTGTACTCGGCAATGGTGTTGTCGAAGGCCAGAAAGGCGCGCTGCCATGTGGATCCGAAGGCCACGAGCAGGATCACTTTGTCGTGTTTCTTACCCGTCTTGACGGTGTTGTCTACCGATTGTTGGTAGCGCTCCACGTTCGTGATCGGGTCTTCACTCTTTTCGCAGGAGTTGAGGCTCACTGCGAGGACGATGGCCATTGCAGCCAAGATCCATGTCTTAATTCTCTTCATAATCGTTACTATTTAGGTTGGTAATCGTGTCTTTTTCGTGCTTCACCTTCTTGCCTTTAGCAAAGCGTACGGTGAGCGAGGCGTAAACCGTCCGCCCGGGCGTCATGGTGCCCAAATGGAGGCCGTGCGGGGTACGGTCGCAATAATTGAAGAGGTTGTCCACGCCGGCCTCGAGGCGGTAAGCCATGTGGCGTGAGCGTCCGAGGTCGTGGGTGGTAGAAAGTCGCCAGATTTGGAAGCCTTTCCCGTCGCCGTTGATCTGATAATATCGTTTGGAGGAGGCTCGCCCGTAAAGTCCGGCGGTAAAATGATAGGCGGGAGAGAAATCGTGGGTCCAGGTGACGAACGCATTGGCCTTGTGGTGGGCTGTGCCGTCGATGATGACGGATTTCATGCGGTCGTGAGTGGCGTCGTAGAGATTGGCGTCGGTATTGAGGTAGCTGTATCCGGCGCCGATGGTAAAGGCGCGGACTGCATATCGAAGACTAATGTCTACGCCGTACGTTTTGGCGCTTTCGAGGTTCTTGTACTGGCGCACTTTGACGGGGTCGTACCTCGCCACCAGGTCGCCAGGGGCTTGCGAGGTGGGGATGGTGACTAAGGTGATCATGTGGTCCAGTCGGTTGAAGTATCCGGTGACTGACAGGGAGAGGCCACGGCTTCCCAGATATTCGGCACCGAGAGAAAAGTAGTCCGAGGTCTGCGGACGGAGGTCGGTGTTGCCTAAATAGAGGTGGGTGCCGGCCATCTCGCGGATGTAGCGGTAAAAAAGCTCCTTGGGAGTGGGCGTTTTGAATCCGCGACTCCATACCGCGCGCAGGCGGTAGTCTCCGAGGCTGAGCATGGCAGCAATTTTCGGTGTGAGCTTGAAACGCCCGAAGCGGGAGTTACGATCTACGCGTAGACCCGCCGTGATTTGCAGCGGATCGAGCAGTCCGAACTCATCTTGTACGAAAACGGCCGCGGTTTGGTCTGATGCCTTACCATCAATGACGCGCATCGGCGCCTTGAGCCAGTCGTAGCGCCATTCAAGGCCCGCACTGAGCGTATTTTCGAAGGGTAAGCTGAAGACACCCTTCAGCGCGGCCAAGGTGCGCTGCTGATCGCTCTGAAGATCCGTCTGCCCGGGGAAATAAGGGTAGTACGGCGTGTATCGACCATTGATATAGCCATCGATGAGGGTGGTGTCAGTAAAATTATAGTGGTAAGCGTGGCGATCCCAGCTCACGTCGAGCGTGAGGAGGTCCGTTCGGTTCAGCTTCCATTTACCCCCGACGGCTGCGGAGGCGTTGCCGTACTGAAGATCGTAGGTCTTCACGTCTACGGAGGGGTATTTCCCGCTCGGGCGGTAGATGCGTTTGCCATAGATGCTTCCGGCGGCGTAGAGTTCGAGGTCGCGCGTCGGAGAGAAGCCGAGTCGCTCGGACAGTTGCCAGTTCGTATGACGGTTGACCGTCTTATTGCGGGAGTCGGTGATGAGGAATTCCGTTTGGTTGGGGTCCTCGACGGACGTGTTCTGCCATCCATCGGAGTGCTGAAGCTGAAAGTTGGTCCAGCTGCTGAATCGGCCGACGTTGAAGCCCACGCCGGTGTGTTGGCGGACATCTCCATACGACCCGAAGCGCGAAGTATTTTCGAGTAAGATCCCTTCATCGTGCTTCTTGGTGATGATGTTGATCACGCCGGCCATTGCATCGCTCCCGTAGAGCGCGGACGAGGCGCCGCGGACGATCTCCACCCGCTCGATGTTGTTCGGATCGATGAGCGAGAGCTCATTTTGCCCGCCTACATCACCGTGAATACGTTTTCCGTCGATCAGGATTAGGATGTAGTTATTGCCCAAGCCATTCATCTGGATATGGCTGCCCATGTCATCCTCTCCGAAGGCGAAGGAGGCGGTCAATCCCGATAAGATGTCCTCGATGCTCCGTCCGGCGAAGTTCTTGAGCGCCCGACCCGAGATAATCTCCGTCTGTACGGGTACAGACTTCAATGTATGTTCCGTACCTGTCGCGGTGACGACTACCTCGTCGAGTGCAATGTTCTTCATCGCCTCGTTAGGGTGCTGCCTCGTCGAATCTTGCGCCGAAGCGGCCTGCGCAGCCCAAAGCAAGGCGGTGGCAAGGGCCATCCGTCCGACGACTTTGCAATGTGGTGCCGATGTGATGTGATGCAAGTGTCTCCGTTTCATCCTCTAAACTTGATGGATAGACTTACGTAGACCGAGCGACCGGGTGTCAGCGTGGCGTAGTTGAAATTGTAGGGCCTGTCGTCGGTATAATTGAAGAGGTTTTCGATGCCCACGCCCGGTTCGAGGATCACGGAACGGAGGGAGAACGTGTGGCGGGTATTGAGATCCCAAACTTGGTAGGCGGGAGCGTAACCGTAGGTCTTGGAGAAGCGTTCGCTATTGATGCGACCGTTCAGGTAGACGTTCATCGTGTATCCGCCCCATGTGCGCGTCCATTGCGCGTTGACGTTGGCGGCATTTCGGAGACTCTTGTCGATGGGTCGGCCCGTTTCATCGTCTTTCGTGTCGAGGTGAGTGTATCCCGCGCCGATGCGGAAGCCTGCTCCGAGGTAGGCTTGGGCCGCCACGTTGATGCCGCGGACTTCCGCCTTGTAGACATTGTCGCGCTGGCGCACTTCCTCGTGTCCGTACTTCTGTTTGGCCTCTTCACCCGTGGCGATGGTGCGGTAATCGATCATATCACGGATACGATTGTAGAAGAAGTTCGTGCTCACCGTGAAGCGACTGTGAGCGTACTCGGCATTGAGGGAGAAATAGTCGCTCTTCTCGGGTTTGAGGTTGAGGTTGCCGATCGTGATGCGGTCGACTGACTTGGTCGTCTCGGAGGCGTACAGTTCCGAGAGTGTGGGAGCGCGAAATCCGGCGGCATAGGAGGCTCGGACGTTCAGACCACCCTGTCCATACATGAGGGCGACGTTCGGCGTGGCGTAGCTCTTGAAGTATTCGTGGTAGAGGTAACGCACCCCGGCTAAGGCCCGGAAGTGTCGCGTGATCATGATCTCGTCTTGTGCGAAGAGGGCCGCGGTGTAGGCCGTTTTGTGGCTGATATTTTCGGTGGGACTGCTGAGCATGTCGGCCAAGTACTCCACCCCGACCGATACCTTATTCCGTTCGCCCAGGTTGAAGATCCCCTTCACGTTGGCCTGCTGATTGCGCGTGCGTTTGCGCACCAACTCGTCGCCTGGTTGGGTCTTGTACGTCTTGCTTGCGTTGAGGAAGTTGTAGCGCGACGAAAAGAAGTCGGCCTGATAGTCCGCCGTGATGTAGGCGTCGGGCGAGAGGAGGTATTTGACGCCTGCGCCCCAGGAATAAGTGCGGTGCTGGAGGTCGTAATCGTACGCTGCAGCGGGCCGACGCGTGATGTTGCGGAAGTAGCCGCCTCGCAGTTGGAAGGAGAGGCGATCGGTGGCGTCGTAGGTGAATCGTTGGTTGACGTTGTCGGAGTGGAAGCCGGCGGAGGCTACCTTCTGCGTCTCCACAAGGCTATCCTTCTTGTTGCGCTCGTACGGACTGAGTTGCCAGCTCTCGGCCTGGCTGCGGCGATAGGAGGTGTAGGAGCCGAATCGGCCCGTGTTGACGTCGGCCGCGATCGACTGAGTGAAGCGTCCGTGCGAGGTGTAGCGCGTGTCGGAAGAGAGGTTGACGGCATGCTTTACGTCGTTCGTGATGATGTTCACCACGCCGCCGACAGCGTTCGTACCGTAGAGCGCTGAGGAGGCGCCGCTGAGGATCTCAATGCGCTTGATACGCGAGACGTCGATGCGTTCGTAGGTGTTGTCGCCACCCATCCGGCGACCGTTTTCGAGGAAGACGAAGTATTTCTCCGGCAGTCCGTTCAGGCTGAGCGTCGTGCCCATACCGTTGGTCATGTTCGAGAAGGAGGGGGTCAGTTTTTGCAGGGCTTCGTCGAGGGTTGAGATGCCGGCGTTGCTCAGTTCACGCGACGTGATCACGTTCACGGGCACGGGGCTGTTCTTCATCAGGTGATGCGTTCCGGTGCCCGTCACCACCACCTGCCCAAGCTGCACCATACTCTCGCGCATGCGGATCACGATGTCCGTTTCGCCACTCCGTACCTCGCGCGCTTGGGTCGTATAGTTCAGGTGCGACACGTTCAGCGTGTGCGTGCCCTCGGGCAGATTGCTGATCGTAAACTCGCCTCGCGTATTCGTCACGTCGCCCGTCAGACTGTGGTCCACGCGGATGTTGGCACCCACCACAGGCTCGTTCGTGTCGGCATTAATCACTCGTCCACTCACGCCTGTTTGTGCGCTGAGCGTCATCACCCCGCACAGCCATGCGAGGAGCATTCCTATGTACTTTTTCTTCATATGTGACTATTGATATATCCATCGTCAGTCCTCCGCCGCCCTGGCCCCGGGGCGTGCGACATCAAGCTGTGTCCTGGCAGGTTTCCTGACTTCCCCCTAAAGAACCGAGGGCCTTCCCATCGCGTGTCTGTGCACGCCGACAGTGGCATTGCGGATGGCTCTTCTTTTTGCTTTGAACGAGGGGGGTTACAGTAGCGGGCACTGTTCCGGACTCTCACCGGATTCCCTTTTCATGCAGCGCGACGGACGCCGATCGCTGCATCACCAAAACGCGGGCAAAATTAGTCGTTGTTTTATAATTCCCATACCGCACCCTCACATCGATTCGCGTTTACGGTCGGCCCCCGTCCGTCGGCTGGTCTTTGATCTGGAAATGTTAGTAGGGCAGATTATGTTTTTTATCAGATCGCATGAAATACAGTGCGAATCCAATTTGTTTGATACAAAATGCTCTGCAATCCGAAGCAATACAAAATGGATTCACGTCAGATTGCATACCATACGAAGCAAATCCAATTTGTTTCACACAAAATGCTGTGCAATCTGATGCAAAACAAAATTGATTCATGTCAGATTGCACGACATATGAAGTAAATCAAATCTATTTTACACAAGATGCTCTACGATCCGAAGCAATACAAAATGGATTCACGTCAGATTGCATACCATACGAAGCAAAT
>CALHPT010000251.1 GCA_938036405.1 uncultured Tannerella sp. | reverse complement strand
GACTTCTATATCTCAGAAAACGATATGCGCGATGAGGATCTCAAGCGCTTCGTGCAGACGGCCGAAGTGGGTGCGATGGAAGGCCCCATCTTCAAGGACGACAGCTATCGCCTTTATAAGCTTCTTGGCCGCAAGTCCGCACCGGACTCTGCTAAGATCAGCGACATCTTCCTTGCCGCTCCCAGCGGAGCTATCACTGAAGACTTAACGCGGCTCGCCGACAGCCTCATGACGTTGCTCAAGGGCGGCGCTGATTTTGCCGAGCTGGCCAAGAAATACTCCTCTTTCGGATCGGCCGAAAACGGCGGCGATCTGGGTTGGCTGACTGAGGCCGCTCTCACTCAAGCCAACCTCGGCAAGGACTTTGACCGCGAAGTGTTCAATGCTCCGATCAACCAGCCGACACTCATCAAGACCGACAACGGTTACCACCTGCTGAAGGTGACGGAGCGCACGGCTGCTGTGCCCAAATACAAAGTCGCTTTCATCTATATGGATGTGCGCCCGACCAACAAGACTTACAGCAAGATCTTCAACGATCTGAACGCTTTCGTGGCTAAGAACAACACGGCCGACAAGATTGCAGCCGCTGCCAAACAGAGCGGTTACGAACTGACTCCGGACGTGACTGTGACGGGCGAAGATCACCAGCTCGGTATGATTCAGGATGCTCGTCAGGTGGTGCGTTGGGCGTTTGAGAACAAGTCGAAAGGAAAAGTGTCCGACATCAAGGAGTGCAAGTCGCGCATCCCGGGCACGAGCGATTATAAGACGACCTACGTTGTGGCTATCCTACGCAACGTGTTGCCCGAGGGATATCAGTCGTTTGAGACTGTGGCGCCTCTGATCCGTCGCGAATTGGCCATGCGCAAGAAGGGTGAGGATGTGGCCGCTGCATTGAAGGCCAAAAACCTGACCTCGCTTGAGGCCTACGCTTCGGCCATGAACTCGCGTATCGATACGGTGAAGTTCATTACGATGAACACGTCGCGCATCAACGGCATCGGACTCGAACCGATCCTCAACGCCTACGTGGCCTATGCGAAGCCGAACACACTTTCCGGACCCGTAGCGGGATACAATGGCGTCTACGTCTTCAAGGTTTACAATCGCACAAAAGATACCACGCCCTACAACGAGAAGGCGCAAATGCGGGAGATCGAAGCCAGCACAGCGCCGCGCGTTGGCTATTTCGCCCTCCAAAAGTTGGTGGACGACTCGAAGATCACCGACAATCGCATTCGATTTGAATGATATTCCTCCTCTAGGGGGGGAGGTGTTGCACATAAATGTTTTTGGCTGCCGTAGCGATGAAAGTCGTTGCGGCGGTTTTTTTTGCTTTTGATTTTATCCGTTAGATCGACCCGTCTATATTTGCGGCCACAACAGAAAAAAAACGACAACCAATTGATCGCCCCAATGACCCATTCGAACCCCAACATACCGCAGCCCTCCTCCGAGGGGCCGTGTAAAAAAGCGCCTGTGAAGGCGTTTGGTGATCGGGTTGTTAAAAATACTCCCCCCCTATTTAACAATTAAACCCATTATTTACGGGCTGATTCTTGTCTGCGGATGTTTTTTGTCGTTCGCAGTGGCCTTTGCGCACCCTTTTGCCAAGGATGCGTCGGAGGGCGGTGTGTCCGTCGGGGCAGGTGTCTATTCCTATCGACTAATCAAATAGCGACACATATGAGAAGAATAACAATGATCGCATCCCTATGGATGCTATGCTGCGCGATAGTATTCTCCTGCTCGGGCGGGAAGAAAGCCAATGCGCCACAAGAGAACCAACCCACGCCCGAGGCACCCGCTGCGCCTGAGGCAACTGCCCCGGCTGACGATGATCCGAACACCATCCCCCCTGAGGTAGTAGATGTGGCCAATGCCACCAATTACTATGGCAACGGGCAGCCGTTTACGGCCAACGATCTGAAACTGATCGTTCGCTACGACAACGATCTTCAACACTGCGCCTTCTATATGCGTCCTGACTACCTAGATGAGATCTACCAGTACAATTTGGAGACCAAGAAAGTCCGTGTGATTGCCCTGACCAATATTGATGTGTCATCCGAACGTAAGGGCGAGGAACCATATATCATGGGTGTCAGACAGATTGGCATCAACGGCGATCGGTTCTATTTCGTGGGGAGTAACAACGCCTATTCGATGGGTGGCATAGCCTACGAGGAATACCTCATTTTCTACAACACTTTCGAGAACAACTTCACTTGCCTCGCCTCAGGTCGGAGTATCGAGCTAAAGAACGACAACCGACAGGCCGTGGTGCAGTCAGACCGAGGCACCCGAACCATCAACCTACCCTAACACAACAAGCACTATGACTGAAGACGCAACTAAGCGATGCCCCTATTGCGGGGAGAAGATCAAGCCTGCGGCCGTCAAGTGCAGGCACTGCGGAGAATGGCTGGCAGAGCAATCAGAGATACCGACGCCTCCTACAATGCCCGAACCTGAACCCACACCTGCTGCGCCGCCGCAACCGAATGCTACGGTTGCTCCACCGTACGCCCCTGTTGCACCGGCGATGACTACGTCGCAGCCGATGACCGCACAAGGAGGTCGGAAGCCCGGATTCTTCGAGTACTACTTCCTCGACCTCTTTATCCGCCAGTACTTCGACTTTAGCGGGAAGACGAGCCGCAAACAATTCTGGTTTGGCTACCTGTGCATGTCCATACTCTATTTCATGCTTTTCAGCCTTGACTTGGTTACGGGGCTACTCATCGTTTGGACACTCATCGGACTTATCACCTTAACCGTTCCTTTTGCCGCGGCCACCGTTCGGCGTCTGCACGATACTGGGCGGAGCGGATGGTGGTACTGTATCCAGTTCGTGCCCATTGTAGGCCCAGTGTGGCTGATTGTGTTGTTGGCACAGGAGGGCGAAACGAAGAGTGAGGAGGGCGTCAAGTTTCAAATGCCAACGGACTATGTCATAGTCACAGCGACGGTACTAATCACTGTGACCTCACTCGTCTTCTTTGTCGTGAATGCCTTTACAGACGCTATGAACGAGGGCGATTTAGATGACGAAGATTGGGAGTCTCGCTACGAGGTGCCCGCCCCAACCCGTACGGAAGAACCTGCGACCATTCGCTTTCAAGACGTGATCCGTCAGACAGATTATCGTAACCTCTAAAAAAACCAATAACAGATATGGATAACACCCCTACACCATCCACCCCCACTAACCTTTGTAGCCTCTGGTAACTGTCATTCTACTCTCTACTGCGGCGAAGACATACAGCCGGGAGCCATCAAATGCAGACACTGCAACGAGTGGTTAGTGAACAACACTCCGCCCACGCCTAAGTCGCCCGAAGAGCAGGCGAAAGAGCAGGAGAAACAGCAGGAAAAGAAGCGGGGGAAAAAGATGGCCACTGGCTGTTTGATTGTCTCCTTAGTTGTTCCAGTGCTGATCATCGGTATGTTCTTATTAGTAGCCTCTGGCTTAGTCCCCGACATAAAGCAGCACCGAAAAGGCATATGCGAGGAAGTGATTTCTTGTGCAAAAGATCAGAAGGAAGATATCTTCACCCTTTTAGGTGCCATGGAGGCTCGTGAACTCATACCGGAGGAGATGAGAGCTGAGACTGAGCGAAAGAGTTTGATTGTGCGGTTCGATCAGTACAACAAGATTGAATATGAACCCGGGACGTTTTGGTCTGAGGCGCGTATCGTTAATCGGATTTATCCCAACGGTAAGAAGGTCAGCTTTGGTATCCTTGGTATAGTCTTTCCGTCTATAGAGTGGGATGATATCGTGCTGTTTCCAGAAGGTATGGATAGAAACTCCATCTCGCGCGAAAGATTGTCCAACTCCTTTACTCAGCAAGAGGAGCCCGCCACTAAAAGTCATCCCAGTGCAAATGCATCGCATCAGACCTATCACGGACAGATCCAAGGCAACATCAGCTGCGAGTTCGACCTCTATTTCGAGCCGGCCAATGAGTACGGACAACAGGAGGTGCGAGGCACCTACAGCTATCCCTCTCAGGGAGGTCGCCTCATCATTCTGCGTGGGTGGTTCAACCCTCAAACGGACGAGCTGGACTTGACAGAGTATTACGACGATGGGCGGGCGAACTGCTCCATGCGCGTCACCCGCACCCCTGATGGTTTCAAAGGCTGGTTCATCCGCCCGAACAAGAATGATCTAACCCTGTTGATGACAGAATAATCCCCCCGATATGGAAGACGCAACCAAACCCTGCCCCTATTGCGGGGAGACAATCCAGGCCAGAGCCATCAAATGCAAGTATTGCGGCGAATGGCTGGCCGAAAAAAACGCTGTGCGGCCATCGGAAAACCCGGTGGCCGAGGTGCCGCCCGCTGCACCCACCCCTACAGCAGACGATAAGGATGACGAGAATGACGGCGCGCATATCACCAAGAACGTGAAGATCTTCTTGGCGGTTGAGCTTGTCATAGCCCTCCTTCTACTGCTCCCCTCCTTAAATCAGTACCTCAATAGGATCACGCTGAGAAACGGCCTCATGGCTATCATCGTTATGTTTCAATTGTTCTATACGAAGACGAGCCGCACGGGAGC
>CALHPT010000250.1 GCA_938036405.1 uncultured Tannerella sp. | reverse complement strand
AAGATTTCTTTCCGTTCGTCGGGGAACATCACATAGAGGAAGCCCCCGCCGCCCTGAGGTGTGTCCGCCATTCGGCCGACCTTTTCAATGTCTTTTACACGCTGCATAAAGGCGTTGTAAAGGCTGCGTAAACGATCCAGCGGGATACGGTTGAAGTTCGTCGCCCCGGCCGCTCGGCAGGCAATAGCCTTTACCCGATTTACATCCGCCTCATAGTCCATTGCTTGGCAATAGCCGAACACGGCGGCCATCACTCGCTTGCGCCAGCGGTCAGCCTCGGACGCCCGCGGGGTCATCGCCACAGCCAGTTTACTACACACGTCGGCCAGCCCTGCGCAATCCATTTCCGAGGAATGCTCTACGCCATACGAGGCGAGGATTTCGCGCTTACCGTCCTCATCGATCCGCGCCCTGTTTAGCAGCATGTGGAAGCGCTTCAGTAGTTGCCGCTTCCGGTGATCGTTATCTATTGTTTTCATCATTCTCTACTTCTTCTAACTACCCGGGCGAAGCCCGTAACTACCGGGCGGCCTTACCCGCCCCTACTTCTTTTTCTCGCCCCCAGTATTCATCCGCGCCTTTGTCCCAGATCACTACCGGCCGACCGCCGCCATAACGGCTCGTGGGGAAGGCTTTGAACCCTTCGATGCGAAAGGCCACGTTGGCATCGCGCAGGATGCGCAGGGCCGTGGGCGTCGAGGGGCGACGGCCGTCCACGTGACTGATGTAGACGAACAGCTTCGTGGGGAAGCGTCGTTTGAGGTCTTTGTATTCTGAAAACTTCAGATCCATGAATTGCACGGAATCGATAAAGATGATGTCCGCACTGCGTTGCCGCCGCAGCCTTTCGCAAAGCTCGTCCTTGCTTTCGCGGTCGAGCAGTATCCAGCGGGCACCCGCCTCGAGCAGGCCGGCACGGTCGACAGCCATCTGGATCGTCCGCGAATTGCCCTCCTCGACGCTGTTGTAGGCCACGCGGCCGAAGGCGGTCAGATACTTGGATAGCATCATAGCGAAGGTCGTTTTGCCGTTTTTCGTATCCCCGTAAATGATCCAGCTGCCCGTCAGCTGGGGATCACCCACCGCATCGCGCCACACGCCATCAAACCCGAGCGTGTTGAACTTCGTGGCCAACACATTGCGCGCTGTCAATGCTCTTTTCATTTCCTGTTTATGCGTTTAGGTGTTTATCTGTTTGAGGTCTAAAGGCTCGTTGAATTGTTGATTCGTTGAACATCTAAACAGATCAACCCTTCAACAACTAAACATCTCAACAGGCCGCAAGGCCTCAACAATTCAACAATTAGGCGCAGCCTTCGACAGTTCGATGTTTATGCGTCGGAGGGATGGCGTGTTATCCTCACCCATCAGACGGCGAAGCAGGCGGTTCACATCCGTATCCGCCCCGGCGTTGGCTTTGATGATCATCGCCGCCGTCAGTTGCAAGAAGCGCTCGGCCTCTTCGCGGGCCGTGGGCACGACCTTGCCGTAGCGCTTGCCAAAGCGGCCGAAGATTTCGGCGTAGCCTACCTTCTTGTTGTCGATGGCCCGGCGGATCTTTTCGCTGAGGCCATCCGCACCCATCATGTAATACCCGCAGCAGTGCTCCGTGGCGTTCCACAGGGCTTTGATTTCAAGGAAAGCCTCGTAGGCAAGGTCGCCCGCTTCGTCAAGGATGACCAGCGGCCGATCGAGCGTTTTGAGGTAGAACACGAGGTCGTTATACACGTCCGCGAAGCGCCCCGTGCTACCCACGCCAAACTCTCGGGCGATGCCGCGCAGCAACTTTTGACGGCTCTTTACCTGCGAGCAATCCACGTAGACGGCATTGCGATGCGTTTTGACGTATTGTCGGGCGGTGTAGGTCTTTCCGATGTCGGTCAGGTCGCACAGCATAGCCGAAAGGCTGTTCGTTTGGCACATCTCGAGCTGCGCCGTGATGTATTTGAAGACAGGCGTTTCGGCCGTCTGCCATGCCGGCGCATCGGTCAGGCCGACGCCCAAGCGGCGGGCGATGCTGATCCACTTTTCGTCGGCCAGCACCCCGACCGTCTCGCCCCGTTTGATGCGGCTGTATTGCGCGCTGCCTATGCCAAGCGTGGCGGCAAAGCGGGCGTCCGAGCCGTCGAAATTGGCCCGACGCACGGCCAGTTCGGCCAGGATTTTCTCTTTGTATTCGTTCGTTACCATGATTCTTATGTGTGCTTTGTGTGTTTACAATTGATCGATCGCGCGGGCGGCCCAATCTTCCATCGAGGCCGTGAGCTCGTCTTCCTCGTAGCCGATCGGCTGGCGGGTCTCGACGATTTTGACCGGCGCCGCGGCCACAGCCTCAGCCGTCTCCCGATCCACCCGACCCACCTGGGGAATCTCCCGGCGTCGCTCGCGGATCATTCGGTCGAAGCGCGCCGCCCGCTTGTGTTGCACGAGCATCCGTGCCTCGTCTTCCGCGGTGCGCTCGGCGGCGCATTCGTTGTATGCCATTGCTGCCCGAGCTGTCGCTTGGCCGATGTAGACATCGCCCTGATAGAGGTAGACGCACGGCACCGAGCCATCCTCGAGGGGCAGCCAGTAGGCCGTGACGCGCCGATCGTTCGGCTGAAGGCGGCTGAGCATATCAAAGTCAGCAAGGGCAAACTCGGCGCTGGCTACCCGCACGTAGTCATTGTTGCGGATGGTCGTTTCCGTCACGTTGCCGATGTGTTTATACAGCCTTTCCGGAGCGATCGGCCGGAGGCCTGGGTTGGCGTGTTTCAAAAGCACCTCGCGGCGGGTCAGCCCGGGAAACTCTTTCTGCCGCGGGTGCAAGGCGTTATTGTGTAGTTCGATGTCTGCCAAATCGTCGGCAATGATCGTTTGCGGTTGAAAGGTGGGATCGATGAAATCGCCGTGCACCTTGTTGCGCACGCTTTTGAAGGCCTCCGACTTGCCGTACCAACGGCCACGCATGTGCCCTTGCTTCTTCGATGTGCCCCATTTGAGCGACCGGATGTTGTGCTCAGCCCGTTTCTCGGTGGGCGACGAACAGAATCGGACGAATTGGAAGGCCTCGGGCAGCCATTCGATGTTTTGCATCAGGTGATGCTCCACTTCCAGCTCGGCCGGCATGGGCAGACCCAGCTCCGTGAGCTCGCAAAAGACGTTACGGAAAGATTCCATCACGGTGTCAAGCGTGGGTGTGCCCACAGTGTAGGCCGGCCGAAACCAGTAGCCCGACACGACGTCCACGCAGAGGTATTTGGCCACCCAGCCGCGGGTGCTTTTTCGGGACAGGACGGCGTCGTCCATCGAGATTTTGGAGAGGGCAAACCTGCCATTGTGTCGCACATGCTTCGGGCGCTGCGAATTGGCGTAGTCGAACTGCCCGTTGCGGTCGGCGTAGACGGCCGTCTCATTAAGCACGTTTTTCAGGTATCGCCGGATGGTCGAGCAGCTCACCTCTTGCGGGCGGCCTTTGTAGCGGTAATCCTCGGGGCGGAACACTTCGCCCGTCGCCCGGTCAAACAGTTCCGTATCGCCCGCCGCGAACTCCAAATACAGTTCGTGCACGCGGGCTGCAAACGGCTTGTCGTTCGTTCGCCAAAGCGCCACGATCAGGTTTTCAGCCCGACGGGACACCTTGCGCGCCGCATCGTTGCCCATGTTGCGGGGTAGCAGCGAGGCGTACCCCTCAGCCATGTAGGCGCGGAAGGCGCGCTCGAGGCTGCGTGCGTTGGTGTACTCGGGGACGGCCACGCCATACGTTTCGGCCGACCGCCGGCATTCCTCCGTGTGCCACTGGAGCATTGTCTGCCAGTAAGCTCCTTTCTTGAGCTTCGACCCACTGGCCGCGCGGCGCTCCGTCTGTCGGCGCAGCCCGTCGCCGAGGGCGTTGAATATCGATGCTTTGGCCGTGAGCCCGCGGACGGTATCCTCCGAGAGGCGTGTCCCGTCTGCCTTTTCATAAGCAGCGAAGAAGGCTTCCGCCTCCCGGTCTACGTCCACCGCGTAAAGCGCCCGGTGTTCCTCCCGTGGTACACGCCCCATCACCCTTTCGATCACCCGCAGCCGGTCGGCCCGACGGATCGAACGCGCGTCGATCATCGTCTCGCCCCGCACCCCGCGGCGCAGGATTGTCAGGTAGCCGCGCTTGCTGTCATTCTTAAACATATCAAGCGTCAAACCTGCCTCACACCAGTCATTCACCGTCAGGGCGGGCACACCATCTATGATTGAGTAAGCGGGCATCGTGGAAACTATAATCTAAAAGCTAAAAATGGGAAACCCGGGCAGTACATAAAAGCCGCCGAGAGTGATCACTCTCGGATAAGTTTTTGAGGCATATAAGGGTTAGAAAGAGCCATTCGAGGCCGGGTTTTGGACTCCAAACCGGTTTTTGGTCAAATCCGACCCTCATTTTGGGCTTCCAATCAGTTTTTAGTGCAATCCGAGGCTCATTTTGGGCTCCAAAACGGTTTTTGGTCAAATCCGAGGCTCATTTCGGGTGGTTGTTTGGTTGTTTAGACATTGAATAAAGCAACAATTAATCCTCGCCGAAGTGGTCGGCTATTCGCTTCATCCGCTCCCGGTCGCTGTGCCAGATCAGCCCGATCATAACCGCCCAAGCGGCATACAGCACCAGTGCCACAGCCGGCTCACATTCCTCCGTCGGGCTGCACGAGAGCAACACCCCGAGGCATCCGAACCGAAGCCACATCCCCGCGCTCGTCATGCGCAGCGCACCCAAAAACATGCGTAGCATAGCCCTACGCCCTCCCTTGGATATATCGTTCCACCCGGTCGGCCGTCAGACTGACCCTCGTCCGAGTCGAACACGAACCAGCCGTCCGCCTCTCGGTATCGGTATCGCACCATTTCCCGGCGCCCCCGACCCGTGTACCAATAGCACGCGCCGGGCCTCAATTCAATAGCGTTCATATATATTTCTTCTTTCTAACTCTCTCAACTCTCTGTATAAAACTTCATCCAGCGCTCTTTTCAGGCGCTCGTCTATATATATGGACTTGAACGCCTCCACCAGCATCTCCTTGCTGCCTTTTGATGAGACATGTAGAAGAGGGAAGTCCCTGCCCTCATCACATCCTTCGACAGCAACCATAATCATCGCACGGGATTCCTCTTCGACCATTTTTTCCAGCTCGTCCATCATCTCACGGGCGCGTTTGAGAAATAGATCCTCACTCACCGAAACGTCTTCCGGTTCTTCTTCATCGGTTGTCATCAGGTTCCCCCCTAAAGCATCACGATCCTCCGGGGCGGCTTCCGAAATCTCTTTCAGTTTCTGTCGGCCTTCCTCAGTGCTTAACACACGGGGCTGTTCATTGCCCTCCGAGACCTCCACCGGCCTCATATCCTTATCCGTATTCATTTCGTTTTTTACTTTTCGTTTTTCAGCTGTTAATGATCAATTCTATCGCATCACTCATCGCGTCGATACGCGCCTGCGCACGCAGCAACTCCACATACAGCGGGTGCGCCGCCTGGATGATCGCTTCGTCCATCAGTTCCTCTTCCAATCGTTCCGCGTCTTCTCGTGCTGCCTCCAACCGGTAGCCCAGTTCGCCGACGACCGATTCGTACGTCTTTACCTTTTTCATTTTCCTGTGTGTGTGGAGGGAGGTTAAGCCAGGTTGAACTTCAGCTTGATCAGGTCAATCACCGCCTGATACATCCTGTAGTCTTCATTTCCGTTGAATCTTCTCACCACGGACTTGTTCACCTGGTCAATCGGGTAGACATCCTCGCCGAAAGCAATCCGCACCGAGCCGTCAGCCGCTCGGTAGGCCGTCGTCTGCTGGTTCGGCCGACCGATATTCAGCAGCGAGCAATAGCCCTTTGTATGCCCCAC
>CALHPT010000249.1 GCA_938036405.1 uncultured Tannerella sp. | reverse complement strand
CGTACAATCGCTTGAAAAAAACTTTTTCGGCCCATTGTACCGTACAATCACATGAAAAAAACTTTTTCAGCCCATTGTATCGTACAATCGCGAGAAACCCTTTCGGCCCATTGTATCGTACAATCACCGCCCAGCCCGCAGATCACCGACGATGAGCAACAGCTCGTCTTTGAGGCCGTCGGGCAGGGCGATGTCTCGGAGTTGCAGGCTGCGCACCCAGCCGGGTACCTCCTCCTCACGCAGGGTGTAGAGCACTTCGCGAAACTCCTCCACGGCCGGTTCAGCGTAGGCGTCGGAGGGCGTGCCGCGGTAGGCGTCCAGCTCTTCATCGTCGTAATACTCCGCCTTCCGACCCGCCGCGACGGCCGCCAATAGACTGTCGCGCTCGCACGTTTCGTGCTGCCCGCAACATCCTTCGGACACAGGCGCGGCCGGCGCCTCCTCCTCCATCGAGGCGATCTCGCCCCGCTCAAACATCTGCCGACGCCGCCGGCGATCCCCATATCCCAGGCCGGCGGCCACGAGGCCCAACACGACGATGCTGATCAAGATGTACCACATGATGAAACGAAATTCTAAAAAACGAACACTTAAAACAGGAATCCAGCGCCACGGAGGTCGTCCCAGAATCGGGGGTAGCTCTTCGTGACAACTTCGGGCTGCGCGATGGTGAGGCCCTCCGAACGACGCAGCGCGAGCGGCGCAAAGGCCATGGCCATGCGGTGGTCGTCGTAGGTGGCGACCACGGGCGCGGCTTGGGGCGGGCAGCGCGTGCCGTCCCACCGGAGAGTGCGGCCGTCGTGCTCCGTGATGACGAAGCCGAACTTGCGGAGCTCGGTTTGCAGCGCCGCCAGCCGGTCCGTCTCCTTGATACGCAGGCTTTGCAGGCCGTCGAAGCGGAAGGGCAGGCCGAGCGCGGCACAGGTGACGACAAGTGTTTGCGCCATGTCGGGGATCAGGACGCAGTCGCACGCGAAGCTCGTGGGCAGGCGGAAGTCCGTCCGTCGGTCAAGGCGCACACCGCAGTCGGTAAAGGTCGTGCGCACGCCGAGGTCGGCGAAGAGTGTGGCGATGGCGGCGTCGCCCTGCAGACTGTCACGCGTCAGGCCGCGCAGCTCAACCGTCGCCGAGGCGTCCGGCGTGAGCGCCACCATCTCGTACCAATACGAGGCCGCGCTCCAATCGGCCTCCACCGTGAAGGGCACGGCGCCGACCGGCTGTGGCGCCACGATGAACGTCCGCCCACCGTCAGCCTCCTCCACCTCTACGCCAAAACGGCGCATCAGGCCGATCGTCATCCGCAGATAAGTCTCCGACACAGTCGCGCCTGTGAGCCGAAGCTGTAGGCCCCACTCCATCGTGGGCGCCACCATCAGCAGTGCGGAAAGGAACTGCGAACTGACGCCGCTATCCATCGTCACCTCGCCGCCGCGCAGCCGCCGGCCGAGAATTCGGAGCGGCGGATAGCCCTCGCGCTCGGTGTATGCGATGTCGGCCCCAAGCGCTCGGAGGGCATCGACAAGCAGGCCGATGGGGCGCTGTCGCATCCGATCGCTGCCCGTCAGCAGACGGACCCGACCGGGCCGAGCGGCAAAGTAGGCCGTGAGGAAACGCATGGCTGTGCCGGCGGCTCCGATGTCGATCGTCTCGTCGTCGGAGGTGAGTGCGCGTTGCAGCGCGCGACCGTCGTCGCTGTCCGCGAGGTTGTGAAGGGGTGCGGCCGCCGTGGCGATTGCACCGAGGATCGAGACGCGGTTGCTGATACTCTTCGAGGCCGGCAGCGTGACCGTGGCTCGCAGGCAATCGGGGGCTTTGAGGTTGTATTGTATCATCAGACGAGGGTACACAAATTACTTGCCGAGACGCGGTGCGCCGGCTGCAGAGAAGAAGCCTTTGCGTTTGGCACGGATGTCGGTGATCACATAGAATGCGTTTGGATCGAACGTGTTGACCAGGTTAACCACGCGTCGCTCGGACTTACGGCTCACAACTGTCTCGATGATCGACACCTCGGAGATGGCGCCCTCACCGCGGATGTGCGTCGAGCCGAATCCGTTCTTGTTCAGCTCTTGGATCAACGCGGCGCTGCCCTTCTTGGTGTAGATGCGGATGAGGAAGTAGCCCAGCGCGATCTTGTTCTCGACCAGTATGCCGACAAAGTTGCCCGCCGCATAACCGCCGGCGTAAGCCAGGTAAGCCGTGAGGTCGTTGGAGTTGGAGAAGATCTGCGAGATGACAACGACCCAGATGAAGACCTCGAAGAATCCGACGATGGGCGCCTTCATCTTCTCGCCCTTCGATACGAAAATGATACGCAGCGTGCCCAGTGTCACGTCGCAGATGCGCCCGAAGAAGATCACGAGCGGCAATGCCCAAGGATAGGCTTGTAAGAAATCAAACATGATGATTGATGGATTGAGGGTTATAAATGATCATATAGAGGAATGTCCTTTGTGATACGGAGGCAAAAGTACGCCAAACGCCGGCGGTGCGAGGGGCACCCCACTCCACACATCCATCGCGCGGCCCAAAATCGGGGTACTTTCGCCGCCTCAATCATCCATCTCACGATATGATCCAAACCCACGCTATCACCAAGCGCTTCGATCGCTTACAGATCCTCAAAGGCATCGACATCGAAGTTCAGGACCGCGAGATCGTCGCCATCGTCGGCCCCAGCGGCGCCGGCAAAACGACCCTCCTACAGATCATCGGTACGCTCGACCGACCCGACTCGGGCCATGTCCTCATCGACGGCGTCGATCCCTTCACCCTCAGCGAGCGGCGCATGGCCGCCTTCCGCAATCAACACATCGGGTTCGTCTTTCAGTTTCACCGCCTCCTGCCCGAGTTTACGGCTCTCGAAAACGTCATGATCCCCGCACTCATCGCTCGAGACTCCGCCCCCGAGGCCGAACGCAAGGCGCGCGAGCTGCTCGACTTCCTCCACCTCTCCGACCGCATGACCCACAAGCCGGCGGAGCTCTCCGGCGGCGAAAAGCAACGCGTCGCCGTGGCCCGCGCCCTCATCAACCGCCCCAGCGTCGTCCTCGCCGACGAGCCCTCCGGAAGCCTTGATTCGCACAGCAAGGACGAGCTACACTCGCTCTTCTTTGACCTCCGTCGCGATCTCGGCCAGACCTTCGTCATCGTCACCCACGACGAGGCCCTCGCCGCCAAAGCAGACCGCACCATACGAATGAGGGATGGCGTCATCCTGTGACACCACCCCTCATCAAGACTTCGCATCAGCAAAGCCTCGTTACGGCTCAGTTTCTGCTCAGCGCTTCTTCCCGGCCTGATACTGCGCCCAGCCGAGGTAACCCGTGTCCAGGTTATAGATCACCTTGAAGCCCACCTTTTGCAGCATCTGCGCCGCTCGCAGGCTACGTTTACCGCTGCGGCAATAGACGGCCACCGGCCGCTTGGGGTCGAGCGATTTCTGCGCACGGTCCAAGAAGTCCGACTCCGTCACGTCGATTAACTGCGCCCCTTCGATATGGCCCGAAGCGAACTCGTCCGGCCGACGTACATCAACCAATTGCACCGTCGCATCGCGTGCCAACAGTGCTTCAAACTCTGCCGCCGACAGCGACGTGATCCCACCTTCAGCCCCCTCCTTTGGCGCGCACGCCATCGAGAGCCACACTGAGAGTAATGACATAAATAACTTGATCATTAGTGTTTGCATTAATAATATCGGCGCCAAATGTAACCGCGCCAATCGCCTCTGACCCTCCTCGCTAACTACTTATAACTACCTCTTACGACTTATTACTACCCCAGATTATGAAATACGATAACACCTCCGTCCGTCGCCAGGATCGCCTCCTCGATGAGGCCCACGCCCTGCAAATCCTCCGCCAGGGCGAATACGGATTCCTGACCCTCGTCGAGACCCGCAACGCCGACGCCCCCGCTGGCTACGGCATCCCCATCAGCTACGCCTTCGAGCCCTCCACCGACCGTATCTACCTTCACTGCGGCCCCGAGGGTCACAAGCTCCGTTGCCTCGACCTCCATCCACTCGTCACCCTCACCGTCGTTGGCCACACGCGAGTCGTCCCCGCTGGCTTCACCACGGCCTACGAGAGTGTCCTCCTGCGCGGTCGCGCCCTCCGCAACCTCCCGCACGAGGAGCGCATGCATGCCCTCGAACTGATCCTCGACAAGTACTGCCCCGACGACAAAGTTGTCGGCCTCAAGTATGCCGAAAAGTCCTTCCACCGCACTGAAATCATTCGTATCGACATCGAAAGCGCCTCAGGCAAGCAGAAAATCATTCGTCCTACGGGCGCCACACCCGATTGACGCCCCTTTTAGAACTGTCGAAGCCTCGTCTCCACCCGGATTCGAGGCTTTTTCTTTTTTCCCTTGGCTGGATGCTTCTATAAAACTATTCTTTCAACCGAAAAACTGCTTTCATTAGCTATGAAAATCATATTTCATATGAAACACAACTTTCATGGCCTATAAGCATCATTCCTCCTTTTGATAACTA
>CALHPT010000248.1 GCA_938036405.1 uncultured Tannerella sp. | reverse complement strand
CCTGTTTATGATCAGAATAAGAGGTAAAAGTGTTTATATAGCATCTTTGTAAGATAAACAGAAGGAAAACAGCTTTGAATAGTGCGTTTGTAAAAGAAACAGTACCTCTACGGGGCATGTAAAACGCGGAAAAGGGTCTGACAGGAGATACTATGACAGAAGAGATGGTGATGCCGTCCTGGCGCTCGGTTAAATTCGAGCCGGGAACGCAAAAAACATTCGATGGGGAGACTCATGCACTCTTCATCAACTCGCAGTACAAGCTGCTGAAGGAGTTTGGAGAGGAGAAACTGAATTTTCCCGCGGGGCTGATGAAAGCGCTGGGAGAGGTGGCGGATCTGGAAGCGGATGCGTCGGTAGAATCGAAAAAGTCGATGCTCACGGAGCAGCTGAAGGCCAAGGATGCGGAGCGCGACAAGGCGCTGCGCCACATCTTCGGTATGATCCGCACGCAGCTGCATTCGCCCTTTACGGCGGAGCGCGAGGCGGCGGAGATGCTCGACACGAAGCTGCGCAACTTTCGATACATCCGTCATCAGGGCTACGACGTGGAGAGTGGAAACATCGATAGCATGCTTATGGACGCCGAACGGCTCAAGACGGAGATCGGCATATTGCGCCTGACGGACTCGTTCGAGTGGCTAGAGGGGGCCAATAAGGCCTACAAGGAGCTGGTGAGCGCGCGCGATGCGGAGCAGTTAGCCAACCGCAAGCCGAGTATGCGCAAGCTGCGGCCGCAGGCTGACGAGCTGTACGAATTGGCTTGCCAATACGTTCAGGCGTCGTACCTCTTGGCTAAGACGACGGAGGTGCGGGATGAGATCGAGGCGTTGGTGGATCGGATGAATCATCGGGTGCGGAACATCAAGATATCGTACCGCAAAAGCGTCGGCCAACGGCGGCGCAAGAAGGAGGACAAGGATCCGGAGGGGGAATAAACCTACCTATTAATAATAAGAAGAGAACAGATGGAAGATAAAAGCATCGTGTCGGTGATCTTCGGCGCGTCGGGCGACCTGACGTGGCGCAAGCTCGTGCCGGCACTTTATGACATGTATTACCGCGGGCTGTTGCCGAGCGGATTTAAGTTGCTCGGCGTGGGCCGGGCGCAGCTGACGGACGAGTCGTTCCGGGAGAAGATGAAGGAGGGGCTCGACCGTTTCGTGCCGGCCAGCTTTGTGGATCAGCAGCGGATGGGGCACTTCCTCGAGCAGCTGCATTATCACGCCATGGACACGAACGAGGCGAAGGATTACGAGGGCCTGCGGCGCCGACTCGGGGAGCTGTCCCAGAAGACGGCTGACCGCGACGACTACCTCTACTACTTCGCCATGCCGCCCTTCATGTACGCGCCCGTGGCGTCGTACTTGCACACCGTCGGGCTTACGCGTCGCACGTCGGCCACGAGCGGCTTCCGGCGCGTGATCATCGAGAAACCGTTCGGCCACGACGCGCCCAGTGCGGCCGATCTCAATCGCGAACTGCTCCGCTACTTCAACGAAGACCAGATCTATCGCATCGACCATTATCTGGGCAAGGAAGCGGTGCAAAACATGCTTGTGATGCGCTTTTCGAACGGCATCTTCGAGCCGCTCTGGAATAGGAATTACATCGAGTACGTCGAGATTACCTCATCCGAGGCGCTCGGCGTCGGGTCGCGTGCCGGCTATTACGAGTCGGCCGGAGCGCTGCGCGACATGTTACAGAACCACCTGCTACAGCTGTTGGCCATTGGAGCCATGGACCCACCCGTGTCGTCCGATGCGAACGCCATCCGCAACGAGATGGTGAAGGTGTTCCTCTCCCTCCGTCGCATGACGCCCGAGCAGGTGCCGGAGTACGTCATCCGCGGACAGTACACCGCCGCCACACGCCGTGGCGAACCGCTCCGGGCCTATCGCGAAGAGAAGGGCGTGGCGCCAGACTCGAAGACGGAAACGTTCGTGGCCATGAAGTGCTACATCGATAACTGGCGCTGGAGCGGCGTGCCCTTCTATATCCGGACGGGCAAGTGTCTGCCGACGCGCGTGACGGAGGTGGTCGTTCACTTTCGGCCCAATCCACACCGCATCTTCGCCCGCCGCAGCGGCATGGAGAACATCGGCAACCAGCTCATCCTGCGCATCCAGCCCGACGAGGGCATCCTGCTGAAGTTCGGTATGAAGGTGCCCGGCGCCGGCTTCCACGTCGACCAAGTCAGCATGGACTTCCACTACTCGTCGCTGGGCGAGAAGCATATCCCCGACGCCTACGAGCGCCTGCTCTCCGACTGCATGATGGGCGACGCGACGCTCTATCAGCGCGGCGACGCCGTGGAGGCCACCTGGCAGTACGTGCAGCCCATCCTCGACGCTTGGGCCAGCGATCCCACCATTCCGCTCTACGGCTACCCTGCCGGCTCGTGGGGGCCGGAGCAGGCCGACACGCTTCTGGCCACCGAAGGGCACGCGTGGCGTTACCCCTGCAAGAACCTCACCTCCGACGACGGTTATTGCGAGCTGTAGACAAGACATTATACACACCGAATTATGCGACAGATACAGATCTACGAAAACGCAGACATCCTCTGCGAAGAACTGGCCGAAGCGCTGCCGATACCCACGTCCGTCTCCGAGCAGATCCACATCGCCCTCTCGGGAGGCTCCACGCCTACGCTCTTTTTTGAGAAGATGACGGCTATCGACGATCCGGACGCGTTTATGAACACCCACTTCTACTGGGTCGATGAGCGGCATGTGCCCGAGGACGATCCGGAGAGCAACTACGCCGTCTTCCGCCGCCTTTTGGTCGACACCGGCATCATCTCCGCGGAGAACGTCCACCCCATCAAGTATCACCCGGATATCCACCAAATGACGGCGAACTACGAGCAGGAACTGCGTAAGCACCTGCCCTTCGAGGGCGGCTATCCCCTGTTCGACGAGATCGTCCTCGGTGTCGGCGAGGACGGCCACACGGCCTCCATCTTCCCCGACCGCCTCGACCTCTTTGAGACGACAGCCATCGTAGCCACGACGCGTCACCCCGTGACCGGCCAGGGGCGCGTCACCCTGACCGGCAACACGATCAACAACGCCTACGGGGCGACGGTGCTCTGCACCGGGGAGAAGAAGCGCCGCATCCTCGACGAAGTGCTTCGGGAGAACAAGACCGAGTATCCCATTTCGCACGTCAAGCTGCGACCCTTCGCGTCAGTCGTTTTCAAGCTGGATCTCGCGGCCTCGCACTACGGCGCGTAGCGGGTCGCCCCCGATTGTTTAATGCTAAAAAGAAGCCCGGAGACGTTTCAGTTCGTCTTCGGGCTTCTGTGCATTTTCTCGGCAACTCGATTGCCGGTCCGCTGGGCGTCTACGGACGCCGGCGAAGCTGGCCGGGTACCTGGCAAACTTGGCAGGCGTCCCTGACGCCCTGGCAACTCAGTTGCCGAGGCCGCTGGCTCAAAAGTGTCGCTGGCAACTCAGTTGCCGGGGCCGCTGGCTCAAAAGTGCCGCTGGCAACTCAGTTACCGGGGCAAAAATGTTGTTCACCGAGGCCGTTTATTCGTCGTTTAGCACATGGATAGCGTGACAGGCTGCCAGCGCCGCCGTTTCCGTACGCAGTCGCGTGCGCCCCAGCGATACACCGCGGTAGCCGGCCGATTCGGCCATGGCCACCTCCTCCGCGCTGAAATCGCCCTCCGGCCCGATGAGGATCAGCACATCACTGCCGCGCGGGTAACACGTGCGCATCGTCGGCAGCTCCGACGCCCGACAGTGTGCAATCAGTCGGCAGTCCGTCGCCGCAGGTCGTGCGATGAAGTCGGCAAAGTCCGTCATGCCCGTGAGTTGCGGCAGGCGTGCCTGTCCGGACTGCTTCATGGCGGCTACCAGCACACGTTGCAGGCGCTCCAGCTTCACCTCCCGCCGCTCCGAATAACGACAGCGGAGGAGGGTCACACTGTCGATACCCACCTCCGCTGCTTTCTCCAAGAACCACTCCGTGCGGTCGATATTTTTCGTTGGCGCCACGGCCACATGTAGGCCGTACGTCCATAGCGGTGGCGCCTCCGTACGCTCCACCACCGTCACGCGACAGTGGCGCGGGTGCGCCTCCTCAATCATTGCCCGATAGAACGCTCCGCGGCCGTCTGCCACGGTCAGCTCTGCGCCGCGCCCGAGGCGCAGCACCTTCGTGCAGTGCGCCGACTCCTCCTCGGGCAGCACCGGATCCGTGTCGATCTGCGGGGCGTAAAAGATGGGCGGTGTCATAGCGTTGGTCGGCTTCATTTCGGGTGATTGGCCGGCTCGCGGCGCATCAGTTCGTCTTGATAGATTTTGGCCAGCTCATATTTCTCTTCGTCGACGGCCTTCTCCAGCATGGCCTCGATCTCGTACGCCTCTTGCCGCTTGAGCCATTTGCGCAGCAGCTGCGGGTCGTGGATCTCTTCCGGATCCATGTCGTCCGGCGGCAGCCCCTCTTCCGCCCCCGTTACAGGCACGATAGCGCAGCGTTGCAGCAGGCTCTCAAACGTATAGATGGGGCACCTCAGCCGCAGCGCTAACGCTACGGCATCCGATGTGCGCGAGTCGATGCGCACCTCCGTCCCGTCAGTCTCCTGAAAGACGAGTTCTGAGAAGAACACCCCGTCTTCAAAACGATAGATGAACACCTCTTTCAGCTTCAGCCGAAAGGCGTGCGTCATGCCCACAATCAAGTCGTGTGTCATAGGGCGCGGTGTAGCCATCCCCTCCAGCGCGACGGCGATGGACTGCGCTTCAGACAGCCCGATGATCACCGGCAGTCTTCGTGTCCCTTCGTCCTTCAAGATGAGTGCATAGGCATTCGATTGCACGCGCGAGTTGGCCACGCCTTGTACGGTTAATTCCACTTTGTTGTCCACGATATACCTTCTCCTTATTCAATTAGTAGCGAATAGCGTTAACAGCCTTTCCACCTCGTCGGCCGTAGCTTCCGTGAGCAGGAAGCGCTTCGTCTCGTCCAGCACATAGAGCGCCGGTAGGGAGCGAAAGAGGAAGCCGCCGGCGGGCATGACGGTCAGGTCACGGTCGTAGCCGTTGATCCAGCGCGGGGGCACGTGAGGGGCGTGTGCCGCCCACTGCGCAGAGTCGTTGTCCGGATAGATGGCCAGCACCTGCAGCCGTCCCTCGTCGATCAGGCGGTTGATCGGGTCGGAGCCTGCCAGTCGTTGGGTCAGCGCCTCGCAGTCCTCGCACGTCGGATCGTAGAAGTAGACCAAGACGCGCGGAGCCGTGAGGCTGTGCAGTGTAGCCGTGGTGCCGGAGGCCTCTACGTAGGCAAAATCGCCGGCCAGAGCCGTCGAATCGTTAGCCCCGCCGTCGGCCCTCAGCCCGCCCCAGGCCATCGCCGCAACCAGCATGCTTAAAAGGAGTTTTCTGCTATTCATTTGTGAAACATTTCTGATAGCACAAAAGTAGTGATCTGTTTGGAATGGCTTTTCTGCTTTGGGCTGTTGCTTTTCAACACCTCATGGGGAGCATACCTCGCCCGGCGCATCCAGACAGAGGTGCTCGACGCCTCATCGCCATAGCGGGCGATGCCGAATGAGGGCGTGTTCGGAGCCGTGTCTGATCGGGGCGAAGAGCCTTCGCGGATGGGCCTTTTGAGGCGGATAAAGAGGGTGGATATGACTTGAAAAGCGGCCGAAAAGGCGCTCCGGGACGCAACTTTCTTCTCTGCGAAGCGCGTCTATCTTTGCGGCCGATTTTTTTCGGAGTTGAACTACAGAAACATATAAGAGGAACATGCAGAAGAATCTGGTGATCGTAGAGTCGCCGGCGAAGGCCAAAACGATCGAGAAATTTTTGGGGAAAGATTACCGGGTGATGTCGAGTTATGGGCACATCCGCGACTTGAGCACAAAGGAGCTGGGCATCGATGTGGCGCACGCTTTCAAGCCGCAATATGTGGTGCCTGATGACAAGAAGAAACTGGTGGCGGAGCTGAAGAAGGCGTCGCAGGATGCACACGAGGTGTTGCTCGCATCCGATGAGGACCGCGAGGGAGAGGCCATCGCGTGGCACCTCAGCGAGGCCCTGGAACTGGCCCCGGAGCGCACGCAGCGCATCGTCTTTCACGAGATTACGAAGCCGGCCATCCTGCATGCTTTGGAGACACCGCGAGGCATCGACATCAACTTGGTCAATGCACAGCAGGCGCGGCGTGTGCTGGATCGAATCGTGGGCTTTGAACTCTCGCCGGTGTTGTGGCGCAAGGTCAAGCCGGCGTTGTCGGCCGGGCGCGTGCAGTCCGTGGCTGTGAGGCTGATCGTGGAGCGGGAGCGGGAGATTGCGCGGTTCGTGTCCGAGGCATCGTTTCGTGTCGTGGCCTCGTTCTTGTTGCCCGACGGGAAGACGCTACTCAAGGCCGAGCTGAACCGTAGGCTGAAGGATCGCGACGAGGCCGAAGCCTTCCTCCGCGCGTGTCAGAATCCCCAAGCAACGTTCACGATCGAAGACACGACGAAGCGCCCGGTGAAGAAGTCGCCCGCGCCACCCTTCACCACCTCCACGTTGCAACAGGAGGCGGCCCGCAAGCTGGGCTTCTCCGTGGCGCAGACCATGATGGTGGCCCAGCGACTGTATGAATCCGGATTCATCACCTACATGCGTACCGATTCGTTCAACCTGAGTGACGTGGCGCTCAAGGCATCGCACCAGGCCATCACGGAGGGATACGGCGAACGTTATCACCGCCTGCGTCACTACCACACGAAGAGCAAGGGTGCGCAAGAGGCACACGAGGCCATCCGCCCAACAAACATGCAGGCGCCAACGATCAGCGCTAACGCGCAAGAGCAGAAGCTGTATGACCTGATCTATAAACGCACATTGGCCTGCCAGATGGCCGATGCGGAGCTGGAGCGCACGACGATCTCGATCGGCGTCGGTGGGCTTACGGATAAGTTCGTGGCGGTAGGCGAGGTCATCAAGTTCGACGGCTTCTTGCGCGTCTATCGGGAGAGCACGGACGACGAGGCCGATGCGCCGGAGCAGGAGACGAAGCTGCTGCCCACGGTGAACGTTGGCGACCGCCTCACGGCTCGCGAGATCATCGCCACGGAGCGCTTTACGCAGCGGCCGCCTCGATACACCGAGGCCGGGCTGGTGCACCGCATGGAGGAGCTTGGGATCGGCCGCCCCTCGACGTATGCGCCGACGATTCAGACGATCCAGAACCGCGAGTATGTGGTGCGTGGCGATAAGCCGGGCGAGGAGCGGAAGTTCCGCGTGCTGACGCTCGCGGATGGGCAGATCGCGGAGGAAGTGAAACGAGAAACGGTGGGCGCCGACCGCAACAAACTGCTGCCGACGGACGTGGGTACGGTGGTGAACGACTTCCTCACGGAGTCGTTTCCGGAGGTGATCGATTACCACTTCACGGCCAATGTGGAGAAGGAGTTTGACGCCATCGCGGAGGGCACGATGGAATGGACCGAGGCGATGGATCGCTTCTACAAATTCTTCCACCCGATCGTGGAGAAGACGCTGGCCATGCGTACGGATCATCGGGCGGGCGAGCGGCAGTTAGGCATCGATCCCAAGAGCGGACAGCCGGTTTCGGTCAAGATCGGGCGTTACGGCCCCGTGGCGCAGATCGGGCAGCCGGATCCGGACAACAAGTCGGCCGCGAAGCCCCGATTCGCCTCGCTGATGAAGACGCAGTCGATCGAAACCATCACGCTCGAAGAGGCGCTGGAGCTGTTCAAGTTGCCGCGCGTCGTGGGCGAATACGAGGGCAAGGAGATGGTGGCCGCCGTGGGCCGATTCGGGCCGTTCATCCGTTTCGATGGCATGTTTGTCTCCATACCCAAGACGCTCGAACCGACGTCCATCACGCCGGATGAGGCCATCGCGCTGATCGAAGAGAAACGCACGAAGGAGTCGCAGCGACACATCAAAACATTCGCCGAAGAGCCGGGGCTGGAGATCCTTAACGGACGCTATGGCGCCTACATCGCCTTCGAGGGGTCGAACTATCGGCTCCCGAAAGACGTTGTCCCGGCTGACCTCACGCTGGAGGATTGCCGTCGGATCATCGCCGAGGCGGCCGACAAGCCCAAGCGGCGTGTGCCGCGACGTCGGTCGAACGGCTGACAGAGAAACGTTCTACCGGGGCGTCTACGGACGGCCTCTGCCGAGGGGCGGCTTCGGCCGCCGACGAAGTTAGGCCGGGTACAGGTGGGGGCGTTTCCATGATGTACCCGGCTTTGTTTTTATGGCCCATCAAGAATGACGGACAAATCATTCCTGATGGGCCATAAATCTCATGGGGAAGGCTGTACCCGCTGCTTATTATTCCCCGTCATGCCGCATGCTGGGGCCGCTGGATCAAAAGTGTCGTCAAAAAGTCGCTTGACGGGGCCGCTGGCTCCCAGCGACGCCAAAAAGTCGCTTGACGAGGCCGCTGGCTCCCAGCGACGCCAAAAAGTCGCTTGACGGGGCCGCTGGCTCCCAGGCTCCTCAAAATGTCGCATGACGGGGAGGCTTACCTTGGGCGGATGCTAAAGTGATGCGATGATGGTGGGCGTGGCTACATCCGCCGGAAAGAATACGCCGGGCCGCCGTCCGATTCGGAGCGGTTCGACAGCCAAAGCTCGTCGCCATTCAAGATGTAGCGGTATTCCGTGCCGCCGATGGTGATGTACTCCCGCTTGTTCCACGGGTGGAAGATGTAGTGCAACGTATTACCCTGCCCGAAGAACGTCAGACCCGTCAGCTCGGCGATGCCGTCGGCGCGGAGGGTGAGGACGTGTTGCCCCGGCGGATAGATGGTGGGTCTGGCGCGGCCATAATCTCGTTTGACGAGTGTCCACCGACCGAGTAGGGCGGCGGGTGGCGTTTCGCCGATCAGCTCGGGTGCGGCGCGGAAGAGCAAGTAGCTGCGCCCCTCGTTATAGAAGATCTTCAGCCGCGTCCCGTCGGCGGTCAGCTTGAAGCGCTCGGAGCGGTTGAGGGCGTTGAGATACTTACGGCCGTCGTCTGTTTCGCTCATTTTCGTGCCGCCGATATAGGTGATGTGAATACGATTGTCGTTGGCATGATAGCGACCAAAGCCGCGATTGGAGGACGAGTAGGTAAGCACCTCTCCGTTGTACAAAAACTGAATCATGAACCCCCATGATTTTTTCACCCAAAGGGCACTATGATTCTCGGGCGAATACTGAGAGCCGTCGGAGGTGTGGCCAAAGGCGATGAGCTTCCAAGCGTTGAGCAGCTTTTCCGAGAACGGGCCAGCCATGAACATGTCTGAGCGGATGAAGAGCAGGTAGTCGTCATTGTCGCTATAGTAGAGCCGGAGCATGTCATGGTCAGTGTCGGGGCGGTACCACTCGACCTGCCGCAGGGCGTCGATGTAGCGACGGCCAAGGGCGCTCTCGCCAGCGGTCGTTGGCTCGGCGTCGAAGGTGAGCGTCAGGAAAGGTGCGTCGTAGCGGAACGTACCGGAGAGGCGATGCACGGAGGCACAGCCCGTCCACGTCCGTTCCTCGAGGAAGATCAGGCTGAAGCGGTCGTCGCCGGTGGGTGCGACGGGCGTCAGCGAGCCGTCGGAGATGCGGCCAAAGCCAGCTAGTCGCCAGTGATGGAGCAGGTACGATGTGACGGGGCGCTCGGGTCGGGGCGTGAGGTCAGGGTCGGGATCGGGCGGAAGGTTCGAGAAATAGAGGTAGCGCCGACCGCCGGCGTAGTAGATCTTCAGCGAGTGGTAGGCCGTGTCGATCTCGAAGCGCTCGATGTGGCGGAGGGCGTTGCGGAGGCGTCGGGAGAGCTGGGGCAGGGCGGCCTCGTTGATGTCGGCAAGGGTGATGTGGAGCGTGGAGTCGGTCAGTGTGTAGCAGCCGCTGACGTCGCGTCCGTAGAAGGTGCTGTCGGTGCGGAAGGTCAGCGTGTAGATGGCCGTATCGATCGTCTCTGAGGCGTACGCCCACACGTTGCGGATAGCCACCAGGCGCCAGGTGTCCTCGATAGGGTTACGGCCCGGCGTCGGCGTCAGCGGGGTAGGGGGATTGGGGGGCGGCGTCGGGGAGGGCGTCGGATCGTCGTTGCAGGCTGCCCCAATTAAGGCGAGGAGCAGCAGGGTGATCAGCCCGCGGAGGGTAGTTCTCGTTTTCATTATCGTGCATTGTTTAGTGTGAAGCATGTATGCGTAGGGAATCGTCCAAATGTTGGACGCGGTTGTCTACATCTTGGACAACAAAGGAAGGGCATTCGCTGCGTAACCGGTTGAGAATAATACGTTGGGCGCCGGTGGCACCGTTGTTGGATACATTCATACACCGGGCAGACACTATGGATCTGCCTCTACAACGTAACCCATAACTAAAATGATCCTTCTGAGACGATTACTAAAAAGCAAGTCCCTGCGCATGGTGAACGTGGCAGGGCTGGCGGTGGTCTTTGCTTGCATGCTCTTGTCGTATGCCTACGTGGCTTACGAATGCAGCTACGATCGCTTCCACACGAAGGCCAACCGCATCTATCGGCTCTCGCTGCGCACAGAGGGCGAGCCCGTCGACGTGCGTATTCATGGCTTTGAGACAGCCGACGCGCGGACGGCGGGCGTCAGCGGCATTGAGTCCGTGGTGCGGATGTACAAGGCCGACGGCGTCGAGATCCGCCACGAGGGCCACATCGACCTGCCCGGACTCTTCTACTTCGTGAGCGGGAGCTTCCTTGACGTCTTCGACCTCCGGCTGATCGACGGCGATCCCCGCACGGCGCTCGACACGCCCGACAAGGTGATCCTCAGTCGCAGCTATGCCCGCCGACTCTTCGGCGAGGCGCCGGCTGTGGGGCGTGAGCTGACGCTGGCTGGCGGACGACTGTATGCCGACCGCCGAGTGTTCGTGGGCGGTGTGTATGAAGATCTGCCTGAGACGTCGCACTTTCACTCCGACCTGTTCGTGCGGCTGCCGGACGAGGATGCGGGCATGTTCACCTACGTCTACCTGCTGCTTAGCCCCGGTACACGCCCGGACGCTGTCGCGCGAGGCATCGCCGCCAACATGCGCCGGCTGGGCGCTACGGACGATCCGCGGCCCGAGAGCCCGATGCTCTTCCCCCTCACCGACATCCACCTGCGCAGCCACTTTCAACGCGAGCACGAACCCAACGGCAACATCCTTTACCTCTACCTCATTGCCGGCGCTAACATCCTGCTGCTCGTGATCGTCCTCTTCAACCTCTGGCTTAACGCCGGACTGATCTTCGCCTTCAACCGACGCTATTACCAACTGCTCCGGCTGAACGGCGCCTCGTCGCGTCGGGTGCTCGTCGACGAGATGATGATCGCCGGCGTTGTCGGAGGGCTGGCGGTGGCCGCCGGATGGGGATTGGCGCAGGTCGTGGCGGCGCGATGGGCCGGAGCGGTGCCTATCGGCGTGGCCGTGGGGATGAGCGCGGCGTTTGTGGCGATCGTCGTGGGCGTGTCGGTGGTGCCGGTCGTTGCGCGGATGTCGTCCACGCGGTTCTTGAGCATGCAGGCCGATCCGCGGGGTGGGGGCGTGGCGCTGTCGGGCGTCAAATACATGCTTATTGGGCAGTATACCATTGTGCTTTTCGTGACGATCGTCAGTGTGTGCATCTCGCGGCAGGTGGGGCGGATACGTAGCTCGCAAGTGGGCGGACGGGAGCCGGCTGTGCTGGTCATGCAGACGCAACCGATCGACGTCACGCGGCGCTTCGGCCTGCTGCGCTCCGAACTGCTGAAGCAGCCGGGCATTGAGTCCGTAACGACGGCCATGCAGCTGCCTGGATCGGCCATTCTCGACGGGGTGATGGTGCAAAAAGAAGGCGAGAGCGAGGACGACACGCGCCGCATCGCTGTGCTGGTGGTGGGCGACGACTTCCTGCCCTTCTTCCGACTCCGCCCCGTGGCCGGCGAAGCCTTCGGGCGACTGCGCCACACGGCCGATGAGGAGAAGCGCATGCTGGTCGACGCCGCCGAGGGCCACCGCACGGACAACGGATCGGAGCAGTATATCGTGAACCGCAGCGCGGCCGAGGCGCTCGGCTTCCGCACGCCCGACGAGGCCATCGGCCAGCAGCTGCGCATCCGAACCGGCAACGGCGGGCTGGACTATATCGACCGCGGCACGATCGTGGGCGTCACGGACGACTTCAACTACACGACCACCTTCGAGGCCACCCAGCCGCTGCTGGTCGTCCACCGCGCCTTTTTCCAGCATTGCCTCATGGTGCGGCTCGATCCGGACCGCAGGGACGAGGCGCTCGAGAGCTTCCAGCGCGTCTGGGCAGCCGTGAACCCGGGCTACCCCGCGCACTACGCCTACCTCAGCGACGTCTACGACGGTGTCTACGCCAACGAACTCTACGCCGAGCGTCTCACGCGGATCTTCGCCGCGCTCTGCCTCGTCGTCGCGACGCTGGGGCTGGTCATCGTCATGGCGTTTGTTGTCCGCCGGCGGACGAAGGAGATCGGCATCCGCAAGATCAACGGCGCGCGTCCGTCGGACATCGTCCGCATGCTCAACTACCGGTTCGTGGTGTGGATCGGCGTGGCCTTCCTCCTGGCCGCACCCGCCGCCTACCTGCTGATGACACGCTGGCTGGAGAACTTCGCCGCCCCGGCGCCGCTCGATGGGTGGCTCTTTGGGCTCACGGGCCTCGGCGTGTTGGTCGTTTCGGTGGCCGCCGTCTCGTGGCAGAGCTGGCGCGCCGCTACGATCAACCCTGTGGACACGCTGAAGCTCGAATAAGTGTCCATTTTGAGGGCGAATGGGAGGTGGTCGATGGTGAATGAGGGTAGGATGAGGGCGTCCGAGCAAAAAGACGCCTTGTTGGAGTGTCCAATGGGGGTGTCTGAGTGAAAAGACGCCCTGTTGAAGTGTCCATTGGGAGCGTCCGAGTGAAAAGACGCCTCGTTGGAGTGTCCATTGGGAGCGTCCGAGTGAAAAGACGCCCTGTTGGAGTGTCCAATGGGGGTGTCTGAGTGAAAAGACGCCTCGTTGGAGTGTCCAATGGGGGTGTCTGAGTGAAAAGACGCCCTGTTGGAGTGTCCAATGGGGGTGTTCGAGTGTAAGTGGCTCCTATTGGAGTGTCCAACGGCAGCGCCTGAGCAGAAGTGGCTCTTGTTGGAGTATCCAACGGAAGCTCCTGAGCGTAAGTGGCTCCTATTGGAATATCCAATGGAAGCTCCTGAGCGAAAGTGG
>CALHPT010000247.1 GCA_938036405.1 uncultured Tannerella sp. | reverse complement strand
CCCAAACAATGGGCGTGCCCTCGATTTTGTCGATCACCTCCGAGGGGGTGTCCGTCTTGAGGTTCACACCCCAGCGGGGATGCTGAATGAGCTGCAATTTGGCCCGGGCGAAGTCTACATGACTGGCGTAGTTGGCATACGAATCGAGGCTGCCCTCCACCTCGTCTTTCCCAAAGCGTCCGCTTTGCCCGCGGCGTGCCTTGATGTTGCAGTAATTGTGGTCGCCGACGGGATACTTGCCTGCGCCGGTGTCTAGGTAGTCCATGGCGATCAACAGCTGGCGCATGGCGTCGCTGAGCGTGTTGTCGGCCTCGAAGTAGGCGCGGTCGCTGGCTTTGATGAATGCAGGCCGGGTGTTGGCTCCAAAGGCGCCCTTGACGGGTTGCCCTTTATAGCTGTAGGGGACATAGGCCGGGGTAAACTCCGGCGGGATGGTGGTTTTGGTTGGGGTGTTCATACGCTTTTGAAATCGTTTATCGGTTATTGATGGTATCGTCGGCCTTGTCTCCGAGGATCTGTTTCAGCCTTTCATGGCCACCGGCCAGCTCGAGAAGCAAGCGGGCCACCTCGTTGACGTCTTTGTTTACCTTTTCGTCGGCCTTTTCGCGGATGCTCTTGATCTCGATGACGCAGAGAAAGACGCTTAGGAGGCAGGTGACGACGGGCACGCCCACGAGGGGGGCAAACTTCATGAGGATCATCAGGTGGGAATAGTGGATCATCAGATCAATCATGGCGGCGATCATGGCGCTGCCACAATAGAGAATGAATTTGCTCACCGTGCGACTGAGTCCGTACGAGGTGCGCACCTCTTTGCGCTGCTTGGCCTTGTAGACCCCACTGATGAGGTCGATCATCATGGCCATGATCACAAATCCGATGCAGGCGCCGGCAATGGCCAGCATGGGGCGGGTGCCCTCAAAGAGTACTTCCATTGTTTGTTGTTAGTTGGTTTGAAAAAGGCGGCGGGCGCCGCTATTGGAGGCCCGCCGCTGGGGGTGTTTTAGTACGGCTGAATCATGACTTGCTGCTCTACCAGTAAAATTCCTTCCGCCGTTAGCCTCGGTGGGTACTGGCTTATAACTTCCGGCCTCCCCGGGGTCGATTGAAAAGATGGAAGAGGCATCATAGGAGCGTCAAACCTAAAAATGTCAGAGAAAAGCATCACGGGCTCTGCTGGCATTTCCGCGGATCCATTCCGAACGTATGCTCGGCAAGGCCATGTTTGCCCGTCAATAGTTACCGATTCTGCGAATCCTGCTATAACCTCGACCTCTCTGTCTGAATAGCCGTTTTGCACCTCATAGAGAAAAACCAGCCCCTTAACTTCCGGCTTTGCCGCCTCCGCCGGAATGTCGAACGTCTGCTCGTCTCCGAGGGGTGTTTTGACTTCGCCGGCCTGCGATACGCTGGCCTGCACGGTTACTTTCCGGGTGGTTGGATCGTAGTTGAATTTGGAAACACGGGGCTTGCCGGCGTCGGGCAAAGTGGGTGCTGGCGGTGCAGGTGGGATGGGCACATGGATCGGGAACTCTTGCTCCTCTCCGATTGGATCTTTCACCTCCCCGGCCTGTGCGACCTTGGCACGCACCTTCACCTTCTTTGTGTCGGGGTCGTACGTCACACCCTCCACAAACGGTTTACCCGCGTCGGGTAGCGGTGTAGGCGTTGGCACATCGATCGGGAATTCCTGCCAATCTCCCAGCGGCGTTTTGACCTCACCCGGCCGGGCGTTCTGCGCACGCAGACGCACCTTTTGGGCGTCTTTGTCATAGCTGACACTGTCTACATAGGGCTTGCCAGCGTCTGGCAGCTGCGGCGCGGGCGTGTGCCCGCCCTTGCCGCCTTTCCTCTTTCGTCCACCTCCGAGGTGGTACTGAATCAAATGCACGATTTTCATAGATCTATCTTCTTTCTTTGGTTATCCGATATACTTCGCACTGGCGGGCGCACCGGCCACGAGGCGCAATTGCTGCCCGGCTACGATGCCGTCCACGCCAAACTCTACGGCCTTTCCGTCGAAGCCATACCCGGTCACGACGTCAGCTGTCACCCAGTCCTGCCCCGTGATGGAACGCTCAACGATCAAGGCATTGCCCGTCGCCCTTGTTTCAAACTCTACGCGCACGCTGATCGCGTCGCTCTCCGGCGCGAAGCTCCCGGAGATATACTCCCCTTCGCGCACCTTGCTGAAATTGATTGTTTTCATATTCTCGTTGTTTGTGTATGCTTATTTACTGCCAGCATGTAAGGCCATTTTCTACACACCACATCATGGTGCGGAAAGTTTTACCTCCTTCATTTTTTACAGTATTGACGTGAGGTAAATTCGTCATAGTCAATCGTACACGAGGCGTCCACTCACCACCAACTCCTCTAATATTAACACTGAATGAGGTACTCTGCCCAAACAATTCCAATGCACCATCCCTTAGGTTTGTGTAGTTATTTTTGCTTTTGAGTTGTATCCAGCCGTTCGGGTAAATTACTGTGTAATCACCGGATATATCCGATCTCAGCGTATCGTCCTTAATCTTAAACATGCCGATTTGCGCCGCCTCATTAACTTTCAGTTTGTCGGTATCTATCATTGTGTTTGTTATCTTCCCCGTCTTGCTGTCTATGATCGCTACATTTCCGTACTTAATTCTGTTTAGCTGAATCGTGTCCGAAAGTCCTTGTTTGCCATTGATTTGTTTTTGCAGATCGTCCTTGTATTTATTCAGTGCTTCGTTTGTCTTACTCAGTGCTCCAACTGTTACGTATCCGTCGAGATTGATGTGCTGTGAGATTAAATTGATCGCGCCCGGCGTCTGCACGATGCGAGAGGCTATCTCTCGGCCATCGTTCAACTTTGCAGATGCGTAAAGCACATTGCCCTGCTCCGTTGTCATAAATCCGGCCGTCTGCAACTGATGCACACTGCCTTCTAATGCGCTTTGTCGGTTTAATAGCGCCAGTGAGTCTTGCTGCGTTTTCGTTTGAAACGCCGCGAGCTTTGCCTCAAGTTGCTGCTTTGTTTCCCCTGCTGTCTGTTTGGCTCCCCCTACCTCCGCGCGGATCTGATCGGCTGTAACCTTGAACTCGGACTTTGTCAGGTAGCCCGTCAAGTCGGGTTTATCGGTCAGGTTGTTGTAACCCACCGAGCCAGCGGTGATGGTAAGCGGCCCCGTGATGCGACCATTGGTGAGGTCGATAACAAGCTGCGCGTTGGGGTCTTGGATCAGCTCCGTAGTGATCTGCCCCGGCAGGATCTCTGTGAAGCCGTACGCACGCCCCCAGCTGCGGTTGCCCTCTCGCTCGGCCCCAAGGTAGCCCATCAAAAGCAGGTAAGCGCCCACTTCATCATTCATACCCTTGAATGTGTCATGCAGCACAAACGAGCCGTTTTGCCCGTTGGCCTCGACTCTGGCGTAGAGGCGATAGACCTTATCGGCGGCCAGCGCCTCGGAGGTAAAGTCAGCCATTTCCCAATAGCGGTATTGGCTGGGGTCATGCTTCGATGAGATGGCCTTAACGCCCATCGTCATGTGCTTCAAGAAGAGGCCCGCGGCTCGGACGTGCACCCGCCCGCCGGTGAACTCTGGATACACACCCACCACCTTTTGCGGGGCCGTCTTGCTGTCCACAAAGACGAACTGCAATTGCTCATGCCCGGCAATGAGCTGCATGGTCTCAATCGTTACGGGATTGATAGACTCCTTGAACTTGTCGGCGAAATCCTTCTTCAGGTGCTCCTGTGTCTCCTTGACGTCCTGCCATTGGCGGCGGCTGTATCGCACCATCTCCTCGGCCCGCTCGCGCGCGGCCTTGGATTCCTTCTTGATGTCGCTCAGCTCCTGCATGAAGCGGTTGCCCTCGAGAAAGTCGCTGAGCACAATCTCATAGCGATACGGCTCTTCGTCGTCATTCTCGATGAAGCGCTTGACACTCGTCACGCGGATCTTTCGATCCAGCCCGAGGCGTGCGTCTCGGACGTGCATCAGCTCGCCACACTGCACACTGAGTGAGTACTTCGCGAACAAGACCTCGTCGCAGACCACGGCCAGCTTTGTGCGGTTCTCGCATTTGCCATCGAGGTACTTCTGTGCCGCTACCCGAAGCTCCTCGGATGCCTTATCCACGTAGGCCTTTGGCATCTTAATGCCGGTCAGAATAAACTTATCTCCGACCGCGAAATGGATGTCACCGGGTACTTTGAGGGCACCCTCTTCTTCCACCTTAGCCAGTTTGAACTGCTTCGTCTTGTTGTCCCATGAGCCTTTGACGATGTGTAGGTCATAGCCTGCCAAACCGCCGTCTTGAAAGGTGACGGTCGGCTCTGTGTTGTCTATCAGTTGCGCGTCAAGATCGAAATCGATTCCCGCGGCCTGCAACGTGAACTCGTCCACGCGTGCCGTGACGGTAAAGACGCCGTGGGGGTAGATGTCCTGAAACTGCTTCGGGCGTTCGATCACACCGTACTTGTCGACGTTCTTCTCCAGATAGAGTGCACCTCCGGGGAGCTTGAGGTACTCCAGCGCATCCTTGGTGCCTTGCGCTGCCATGTTCTTGTCGGAGCCGTAGGCGTACAGGCGCGTCAGTGGGGGCACCTCCTCGACGGCTGAGAGTGTGATGGATCGGAATCCCCCGTCCGGGCCCTGTGAATAGATGCGGCTGCCGGGGCGATCGATTTCGCGTCGTCCGATAGTTAGGGTGCGATCCTGCACATAGAACTCGGTCTCGAAGCGTGTGGCGATCTCATTAACAACTTCAGCGCACGTCTTGTCCTTCAGATCGAACGTCTCGGCCTTCGTCTCCACACAGCTGCCTGCCTTCCATCCGGCGTGCACGCGGTTCATGGATCGCACCACGATGTCCAGCAACTGGCTGGCCGTGCCGTTGTACTTGCTCATGTTCTTACGGAAGTCGGGCTTCTCGTAGGGGAAGGCCACGACGTCGTGCAGTCGGTACATCTCGTGGTAGAACTTCACGCGGTACGCAAAGCCGCGGCTGACCTCCTCCTTCGTGACGTCTTCGCGATGACGGACGTAGTACGTCTCACCCTTGTAGGTGATGTAGTCATTCACGGTCTGCCCGATCGGTTGCAGGGTAGTGAACTCCACGTAGGCGATCCGAGCGCCATTGATCTCCTCCAGCGTGTAGGAGGCGGCGCCAACCCATACGTCTGCGATCTGCTTACCCGCTCTATAGATAATCATTGGTATTGTCTGTTTTTGTTTCTGTTTAGTTGTCTGTTTGGGGTGGGTGGCGGATCAGATCCGTCCACCCTTGGCTACGCGTACGGGCTTCATTTCGCCCGTCTCGAAGTCTCGTATCATTCTGTACTCCTCACCGTCATCACCCTTGGACTCATTGCCTCGTTCCATTTCACGGTTGCGCTTATTCACGGTGTAGCCGCGCTCTCGCATCATAGCGAGCATCAGGGCGTACGGCGTCGCTAAGGTTTGCCGGTGGGTGTATCCGAAGGCCTCGTTGGCGGCGGTAAGGAAGCCGAAAGGGCTTTCTGCGTCCAGGCGGTCTTGTTCCGTTGAAGGGCTATCATCTCCTCTTCTCCGAGCGGGCTCACAGCTTTCAGGACTGTGATAGAGTTGGAAAAAGACTGTGCGCCGATGCGGTATAGGATGGCGTTAAGCAGCACATAGAGGTCTTGCCACGTAGAGCTCTCTTTGAGCGTCTCCCGAAACCATCGGGGCATGTCGCCCGGGCGATTGTGTATTCCGAGGCATACGATCTCGAAGACCAATTCACCGTATCGCTGCATGGCTTCCAAGGCTTCCACGGAGACGGTCTCGACGGCGTCAGTACCTCCCTCCGGTTCGCCTCCATCGGGATTTGGACGTGCGATCAGCCTCTCTATGTCCGCCTTATCAATGGCTGCCAGCAAGGGGCGTATGCGAAACCAAGTGCCCACAGTGATGGGCCTGATGGAGATGCTTTCGCCTGGATGCTTCCCCTCGGGTACACCTTGGAAGGTAAAGGGGATCACGACAGGCGTCTCAGCCAGCGTGGCGGCCTCTTGCATCAATTCAGATTGTACACTCATGCGTGTTTTGGTGTTGTTTAGTTGTTGTTGCCGGGTTGTTTGGCCCTCCCCGGTGCGGGTGTGTTTCGTTGTTGTGCGGCAAATGTAGATCCACCAAAATTGGAAGCCGGCTATTCTCCGGCGGGGCAGGTGACTTTGATCTGCATCTTAGCCGCGTACACTGTCCCAAAGATGGCTGTGCAGGCCGTGCAATCGCGGTAAAAAACTTCCGACGTGGCGTTCCGTTCACGCAGGTAGAGCGGGAATGTACCCGGGGCTGCGATGGTGTTGTAGAGCGCTTTCCAATTGCACATAAAATCATCCAGCGACGGCGCTGCGATGTCGATATGAAGTGTCCAATCGGCGGACTTTCGGCGCACCTCGTCGAGGTGCAGTTTTCGGCCATCATTGAACGGCTCTTTCAGGTCAGCCAAAGCAGATGTAGCCCACGTGTATGCAGCGTCAAGCGAAGCGCCGTACTCTGCTATATCTATGCCGCGGATCGCAGCCTCTCCGTGCGGTGTGTGGGGAATAGTCCTTGGCCCCAAAACCGCGTAGCTCGTCCGCGCGGACAAAGGAAAGGTGCCCTCCTCCATCGTTACTGTCATTGTTGCACCGTTTGAACCGTGCTGAGACGAGCCGTGTATGACGAGGCTCTGGGTCGATACGTAGCGCAAAGAGAGGGGAATGTTCAGCCCAAAGTCAAACGCACGCCAGCCGGGAGCAGACAATGCGTCTGCAAAGGCTTTCAAACGCATTCGCAGATCTGCGTCCCCCTCACCGAACACCTGAAAAGCGAGCTGTATGCGGCGCCGCTGCAGACGGAAATATCTTAGGTCCACCTGTATGCCGTCCGATTCAGCAAAGTCTGTTTGACGCAATGCCTCCCGGGTGGGGTACTTCAAAAGATTGCCTATTGAATCC
>CALHPT010000246.1 GCA_938036405.1 uncultured Tannerella sp. | reverse complement strand
CACCTGCTTGCATGAATGTTAGAATAAATGATTTTCATAGGAATGTGTGTGCAGGAAGTTGTAAATAATAAGGTCTACATATGATCGTGTATACGTAAACTTGGATTACTTATTACCGCATATAAGTGTATGGATGAAGAGAGTGAAATGAATGTGTGAAGTATAATCCTGCATACACGAAGAAGAGAAACGCATGCTATTTATGTTCATGTGTGTGCACGAAAACATGAAAAAAATCCCCGCGAGGCCATTGCTGATTGATTATGGTCTCGCGGGGATGGGTTTGATGCTATCGCGGATTGATTTGGGTGTCTCTGGATCTCCTTTTCTTGTCTTGAGACCTCCTTTTCTTCCCTTGATGGAAGAAAAGGAGCAAAAGAAAGTCAAGGCGTCAGGGACGCCGGCCAAGTTGGCCGGGTACCAGGCAAGGTTCCCTGCCCCGGAAGGGGCCGTCAGGGACGCCGGCCAAGCTTAAGGTACCCGGTCTACTTCTCCGTTGGCCCGATAGAGGGGGTAGGCGGCCTGCCAGACTTTGTTGAGGAGCAGGGGCGGATAGCCGGGGTTGGCGTCGATGAAGTCGAGCAGGGCGCGGTAGGCCTCGGGGCTGCGATGGTTGCGCAGGAGGGCGCCGACCCAGTCGCGGGGGAAGAAGATGTCGCCGGTGCGCTGAACGTCGCGAAGGGCGTCGAGGGCGGGGCGGATGTAACGGACGGCGTGGCGCTCACGGGTCGGGTGGTTGAGCCAGCCGAGCAGCGCGGAGGTCCAAGGCTCGATGCGGCGATTCTCGGGGATGAGCAGGGAGCGGAAGAGGGTGTCGAGGGCGGCCGTGTCGGGCGTCATGGCGCGGGAGATGAAGTCGAAGCGGCGGATGCGATCGGGGTCCGTCAGGCGGGTGCGCTGGGTGCGGACGATCGAGTCGCTGCGGTCGGGCAGGCGCACGGCGAGCGAGTAGGCGAGGTCGGTGTAATCCGTCTCGTTGAGGAGCGGCTCGGAGCGGTCGCGCCAGATGGCGTAGAGGCGGGCCAGGGTGGCAGGCGCGGCGGCGCTGTGGATCAGCATGCGGAGGAGACGCTGGCGGGAGGATCGCTGCGGATGGCTGGCGCTGAGGCGCAGCAAACCCTCCTCAGGGCCTTCGCGGAGGGCGCTCGGGAGGGCGCGGAGGGGCGTGGAGATGTACGACGTGATGGTGGAGAAGAGGAGAGGGTTCGTCTCCGCGCGGAGTCCGTTCATGAGGGCGTCGAGCCAAAGGGCGTCGGGGATGAGGCAGGCCTGATAGTTCTCGTGCAGAAGCATGAGGCGGGCCAGGCGCGTGGTCTCGTCGGTCGTTTCGTGCCAATGGGCGAGGAGCCAGTCGCGGCTGGCGGTGTCGGGGATGAGCAGGCCGTAGGCGCGGCCGTCGGTGTTGGGCAGGACGCGCTCGGGGGCGAAGGGCAGGGTGAGGCGTACGAGGCTGTCGCGCAGGTTGACCTCGAGGGTGGTGTCCGTTTGCCCCTCGGCGACAAGGGTGACGGCGAAGCGTTGCGGGCGGACGATGCCGGGTGCGTAGCGATCTTTTTGACGGATCTCGAGCGTGTTTCCGCGCGGCGTGAAGCGGATGATGGGCATGCCTTTACGGTTCACCCAGGCGTCGTTGAAGGCGATGAGATCCTCGGGCGTGTGGCGGTCAAGGATGTGGATGAGGTCGTCCCACGTGGCGTTGCTGTAGGCATACGTGCGGAGGTATTCGCGGATGCCCTCGCGGAAGGCGTCTTCGCCCATGAGCTCGATGATTTTGCCCATCACCACGGGGGCTTTGTTGTAGATGATTTGCCCGTAGATGAGTCCGGCGTTGCGGAGGTTGTCCAGCTCTTGGTGGATGGCGTTCGTGCCCGGGGTGCGGTCCTCAGAAAGGGCGGAGGCGAAGAAGGTGCGCATGCGTTGCAGCTTATGGTTGACACTGGGGAAGAGTGGCTCGGTGATCCAGGCGGAGAAGTGGTTGGCGAAGACCTCCTTCGTCCACACGTCGTCGAACCAATCCATCGTGACGAGGTTGCCGAACCACGCGTGGGCCGTCTCGTGCGCGATCAGTTGGATGCGTCGCAGCTCCTCGTCGGGCGTGGGGTTGGGGCCGAGGAAGAGTTGCGTGTCATTATATAAGGTAGCGCCGACGTGCTCCATGCCGCCGAATTGGAATCCGGGCAGGATGATGAAGTCTTGTTTGTCGAAGGGGCAGGGCATGCCGGTGTAGGCCTCGAGCCAGTCGAGTGCGGCGGCGCTCTGTCGGAAGATGGTGTCCAGCTGGGCGACCTTCTGCGGGTCTGTTTCGCGGTAATAGGCCGTCAGTGTGCGCCCCTCGTTGCGGTAAGTTCGTTGCTCGAAACGTCCCGCAGCGAAGGCAAAGAGGTACGTGCTCAGGGGCCGTGTCGGTGCGAAATGGAGCGTCTTTCTGTCGGCGTGTTTTTCCTCTTTCGTGACACGCGTATTCGACACACCAACCCATTCGGCAGGCAGTTCGAGCGTAAGCGCAAAGACGGCCTTCAGGTTAGGTTGGTCGAAGCACGGGAAGATCGTCCGCGCACGGTCGGGCACGGAGAGGGAGTAGAGGTAGTCGTCGTTGCGGTTGAGCGACTGGTCGCCCGCGGTGAATCGTACGCTGATCGCGTTTTCGCCCGCCTGAGTCAGCTTGGCAGGCAGGATGATGTGCTCGTTGCGGAAGGTGTATGCGGCCGTCTTTCCGTTCACCCTTACCTCGACGATCTTGTCCGCCGCTTCGCGGAAGTCGATGACGATCTCGGTGGGCGTATCGAGTCGGAAGCGGATCCGCTCCTCGCCCGTGACGGGTGTGTGTTTGTCTCGAGGAATCGAGAAGTGTAGGTCGTAACGTAAGTCTTTGACTTTCTGCTTGCGCAGTTGGGCCAGTTCGCGTGAGACGCCAGCGTCGTGCACAGCGTCAGTCGTTTGGCCGTACCCGGTGAGGCAGTTCACGGCCATAATCAGTAGGAATGCGTATCGTATCATAGGGTAATAAAGTAGATATTCAGGCGTTAGATGCCGAGGAAGTTCTGATCCCAGATCGGCGGGCAAAACTACGTAAAGCCTCGAGAGGAGTGATCCCGTTGAAAGATGGCTTTTGACACGGTGGAAACTGCTTTTTCATGCAAAAAACGCCGGTACGGAACTTTCGTATATTTGCCGCGCTTTTGAGGTTGCTCCGCCTGGGAGTGACGAGCCTTTGGCGTATCATGGAGCAAGCAAAAACAATGAAGCCAATTCGTTTTTCCGTCGTCGGTTGTGGCCACATCGGGAAGCGCCACGCAGAGATGATCTGCCGTGAGGACGGTGCCGAGTTGGTGGCTTTATGCGACATTCGTCCGAAGTCGGAATTAGCTATTGAGGCCTATGCCAACGTGCCCTTCTTCAGCAACCTGGACGATCTGCTTGGCGGTGATCTCTCCTTCGATGTAGTAAATATTTGCACGCCGAATGGGCTGCATGCCCGCATGGCGATTCAGGCAATCGAGACCGGTCATCACGTCGTAATAGAGAAGCCGATGGCGCTCACAACAGCTGACGCAGAAAAGGTGGTCTACGCCGGACTGAAGTATCAGAAGCAGATCTTCTGCGTGATGCAAAATCGCTACTCGCCACCTTCTGTTTGGATCAAGGATTTGATTGAATCTGGTCGGCTGGGGCATATATATATGGTGCAGCTTAATTGCTATTGGAATCGCGATACACGTTATTATCGCCCCGGTGGTTGGCATGGCACAGCTGATTTAGATGGGGGAACGCTCTTTACTCAGTTCTCCCACTTCATCGACATCCTTTATTGGCTTTTTGGCGATATCACCGATATACAAGCGCGTTTTGCAGACTTCAATCACGAGCACCTTACGGACTTTGAGGATTCAGGAGTCGTTAGTTTTCGGTTTACAAATGGAGGCCTTGGTTCGCTCAACTATTCGACGTCGGTATGGGATAAGAACCAAGAAAGCAGCCTGACGATCATTGCTGAAAACGGCAGCGTTAAGATCGGCGGCCAGTACATGGATAAAGTCGAATACTGCCACGTCAAAGACTATACGATGCCAGATCTTCCACCCACTAATCCCGGCAATGATTATGGAACCTACAAGGGTTCGGCTCAGAATCATCACTATGTCATCCGTAACGTCGTTAATGTCCTTTCAGAGAATGCAACTGATACGATCACGACAAACGTTCTCGAAGGTATGAAGGTGGTGGATATTATCGGGCGGATGTATGCAAAGAAAAAGCAAGAAGGCAAAGTCTGAATGGGGAAGAAAACGATTGCGATAGTTGGATTAGGTTACGTTGGCTTGCCACTAGCCATTGAATTTAGCCGTAAGTATAAAGTCGTTGGATACGATATTAATGAACAACGCCTTGCCGAGCTTTCTGCCGGTATAGATCGAACCGCTGAGGTGGAATCTTCTTTACTGAAAGAACGTCTCTCTTCTGATCGTATTTTTGAAGAAGGATTATCCTTGACGTCGAATCTTGAGGATATACGTCTCTGTCAAATCTATATTATCACGGTTCCGACACCAATTTCTAAACTTAAAACACCCGATCTTTCTTTCTTGTTGGATGCAACAAAATCAATTGCTCAGATTCTAAACAAAGGAGACATAGTTGTCTATGAATCTACGGTTTATCCGGGCTGTACAGAGGAAGAATGTGTGCCTCTATTGGAGGCAGAATCTGGTTTGAAGTACAACCAAGATTTCTCCTGTGGATATTCTCCAGAACGAATTAATCCTGGGGACAAAAAGCATACGCTGACTACGATTAAGAAGGTGGTTTCTGCCTCCACTCCAACGGCACTGGATGAGTTGGAAGAATTATACGGATCAATAGTTAAAGCTGGGACACATAGGGTATCATCGATTAAAGTTGCAGAGGCCGCTAAAGCAATAGAAAATGCTCAGCGAGATGTTAAC
>CALHPT010000245.1 GCA_938036405.1 uncultured Tannerella sp. | reverse complement strand
AACTCGCAAGGTTGCAATTTAATATCCATGGGTCAGGATATCAACTTGTAAGATAGCTATTTTTCTCCGTGTCGGATAACGGGCGAGTCCGTGGCGCCACATCGGCCTTTTGCACCACCACAGACGGCCTCCGTTTGAAACATTTGAAGAGCGACGCTAACACGTTTCGACGCACTTTTTTCTCAGTAGGGCCACGTTTTCCACGTGATGCGTGTGGGGAAACATGTCGACGGGTTGGATGCGTACAATTTCGTACTGATCGGCCATACGTGCGATGTCGCGCGCCTGCGTCGCGGGGTTACAACTGACGTAGACGATGCGCTCGGGCGCTGCCCGCAGGATGGTGTCTGTCACGTCGTTATGCATGCCTGTACGCGGCGGGTCGGTGATCACCACGTCGGGGCGTCCGTGTGCCTCAATGAACGATTCGGTGAGCATGTCTTTCATGTCGCCCGCATAAAAGACGGTGTTTTCGATGCCGTTGAGTCCGGCATTCACGCGTGCGTCGTCGATGGCCTCCGGCACATATTCAATACCGATGACGCGTCTCGCCTGACGTGCCACGAAATTGGCGATCGTCCCCGTGCCTGTGTACAAGTCGTAAACCGTTTCGCTGCCACTGAGGTCGGCAAAATCACGCACCACGGAATACAGCCGGTAAGCCTGCTCGCTGTTCGTTTGATAGAACGATTTCGGCCCGACCTTAAATTGCAAATCTTCCATCCGCTCGATCAAATGATCCATGCCGCGATAGAGACGGATATCTTGGTCGGTCAACGTGTCATTGCATTTTTCGTTGATGACATACATCAGGGAGGTGATCTCGGGCACCTCTTCGGCGATAAAATCGAGCAAGGCTTCCCTGCGCGCGCGATCCTCATAATAAAAGGCCATCACGACCATCACTCCGCCTGCTGATGAGGTGCGAATCATCAGCGTGCGAACGAATCCGGCATTGTTTTTTAGGTCAAAAAACGGGTAGCCGTCATGCGTCAGGCAGTATTTTTTGACGGCAAGTCGGATGCGGTTCGATACCTCGTCCTGGAGGTGGCAGCGACGGATGTCCAGCACTTTATCAAACATGCCCGGGATGTGAAAGCCCAGCGCATTCATGTCCGCATAATTCGTGTCGGCCTCAACCTCTTCTGTAGTTAGCCAACGGCGATTGGAGAACGTAAATTCGAGCTTATTCCGATAGTGCGTCGTCCGTTCGGAGCCCAGAATGGGCCGCACTTCTCCCGGTGCCACGTGCCCGATGCGTGTCAGGGCGTCGACGACTTGCTGCTGCTTAAAACGCAGCTGCTCGTCGTACGGCAAGTGTTGCCACTTGCATCCACCACACACACCGAAATGCTCGCAAAACGGCTCCACTCGCAACGGACTCCGCTCTCGAAACGCGACAATCGTGCCCTCGGCATAATGACTTCTTCTTCGCGTAAGCCGTACATCAACTACGTCTCCCGGTGCCGCCCAGGGGATAAATACCACTCTCTCGTCAATTCTTGCGACGGCTTTTCCTTCTGCCGCCACGTCCGTCACCTTCACGCCTTCAACGACGGGGCACGGTTTTTTCTTTCGTGTCAAAATTGCAATGCCATTTGATTTTTCTGGGGGCAAATGTATGGATAACCCCGGGGAGGCTTCGGCGCGTGTCTTAGCGATGAAAAAAACATGAAAAACAGCGGTGTAACGAAAGAGTATATATTTGCCGCCGCTGCAAAAAAAAACAGCGACACACAATAAAAAATATACGACCTAATGGAAGTAAAGAGAGTTTACACCTTCGGTAACGGAAAGGCCGAAGGAAAAGCAGATATGAGAAATCTGCTGGGAGGAAAAGGAGCCAATTTGGCAGAGATGAACTTGATCGGTGTACCCGTTCCCCCGGGCTTCACGATCACGACGGACGTGTGCAACGAATACTATCGGATCGGAAAAGAGAAGATGGTCGAGTTGCTGCAAGACGATGTGAAAAAAGCGGTTGCTCACGTTGAAGTGTTGATGAACTCCAAGTTTGGAGACGTGGAAAACCC
>CALHPT010000244.1 GCA_938036405.1 uncultured Tannerella sp. | reverse complement strand
CGGTCGCTGGGTGGCGATAACCATGTGAATACCCACGGCGCGCGCCTTCTGTGCGATGCGGGCGATGGGCATTTCGATCTCACGCCCGGCGGTCATGATCAGGTCGCCGAACTCGTCGATAATAACAACGATGTAAGGCATGTATTCGTGTCCCTTGTCTGGACTGAGGCGACGATTGATGAACTTTTCGTTGTAGTCTTTGATGTTGCGCACATGGGCCCGCGTGAGCAGTTCGTAGCGGTTGTCCATCTCTTTGCAGAGCGAGTTGAGCGTGTGCACCACCTTAGTGAAGTCCGTGATGATCGGCTTCTCCTCGTCCGGGAGTTTGGCTAAGTAATGGCGCTCGATCTCGGCGTAGATGCTGAACTCGACCATCTTCGGGTCGACCAAGACGAGCTTCAGTTCGGCCGGATGCTTCTTGTAAAGTAGCGACGTGATGATGGCGTTCAGCCCGACCGACTTTCCCTGACCCGTGGCGCCAGCCATAAGCAGGTGGGGCGCCTTGCAGAGGTCGAACATGAAGACTTCGTTCGTGATCGTCCGACCCAAGGCCACGGGCAGGTCGTATTTGCTTTCGATAAACTTCCGCGAGCTGATGACCGACTGCATAGAGACGATCTGCGGATCCTTGTTGGGCACCTCGATGCCGATCGTCCCCTTGCCCGGCATGGGCGCGATGATGCGTATACCGAGCGCCGAAAGGTTCAGCGCGATGTCGTCCTCGAGGTTGCGGATCTTGGAGATGCGCACGCCCTGCGCCGGCACGACCTCGTAGAGCGTGATGGTCGGCCCCACGGTGGCCTTGATCGACGAGATACTGATACCGAAGTTTTCGAGTGTCTGCTTGATGCGCTTTTGGTTCTCGCTCTGCTCCTCCATGTCGATCGGCTTGTCGTTGCGGTCGTACTTCTTGAGCAAGTCGAGCGACGGGAAGTGATAGTTCGACAAGTCGAGCCGCGGATCATATTCGCCCAGCTCGGCCACCACCTCGGCGGGCGTGGCGGGCTCTTCCTCACGCGGCACTTCGACGGTGAAGATTGTCGGTGCCTCCACCGCCTCCGCCTCCCGACGGCCATTCGGCACGATCGGCGTCGCCGCTATCTCGTCCTCGTCGTCCTCGCCCAGCGCATAGCCCTCATCTTCCACCGAGGGGCCCTCGCGCCGCGGCGCCGCGGCCGGCTTCGTGTCTACTTCCTTATTATATGTCGTGGGTGCAGGTTCCGAGGGAGTCGTTTCACGCTTGGCTTTTTCCTCCGCCTCTGCTTCATGGCGTGCACGCCGAGCCTCGCGACTACGCTGCCACCGCTCGCCCATCAGGCTCCATCCGCCCACCAATTGTCGTTGCATGAAGGGTATCACCAAGCTACTCGTAAAGACAGCGATCAGGATGGCCGTGATGAGGAGCAGCAGCACCGTGCCGGGCGTCCCGAGATTACGCGTAAGCATCTCTGCCAGATACCAGCCGTGCCGCCCGCCGGGGTAGAGGAACGACGTCCTCGCCGTCGGTGCGAAGGTCAGCGAGAGGAAGACGGACGACCAGATCATCATCGAGCTGCACAGCAGGAACCGCTTCAGCAGCGACATCCGGCAGACGCGCATCAGCCACAGCCCCGCCGAACCCAGGAAGAAGAGCATGAAGAACGACGGCACGCCGAACCAGCGATTCATCACCGTCTCGGCCACGTACGCCCCGCGCACGCCCGCCCAGTTCTCTACCTTGGCATGATCCGCCGGCAAATCGCTCAGCGGCATGCTCTCCACCACGCTCTGATCCGCCCCGCCCGTGAAGAGGAACGACGTCATGGCGATACCCAGATACATCACCACGAAGCACACGATGAGCCCCGTGAGAAACCACACCCGCTCGCTCGAAAAAAACGAACGCAGCGCGTCCTCCCACGAGCCGTTCGACCCGCTTCGTTGTCTCTTTTTACCTGTCTTTTTAGTCATATAATCCGTGTAATGCCGGCTCCGGGGCCTGTTTGATTGTGGTTGTTCAACGTGAAAAATAGAGGCGCCCCGCGCACTTGAGCGGCCAAAGATACGTCTGCCTTCCAATTCGCCGAAAGTTTCGCCACGCCCCCTCCTCCCCCTCCGGCGGCCCGAAAAAGGCCCTCCGCGGCGCATCGACGCGCGTCCACGCCCCGTCCTTCCGCTTGGGGGCGCATCGGCGGCCGTCAAAGTCTCCAAAAGTCACATGGCCGGCCATCGACGCACGCCGAAGCCCCCTCATGTCACCTGAAATGGCATTCATCCCTGTATAGCTTCCCATTCTCTACGCATACTCTCTTATACATGATATATGATCCTACCCATTTATAGCACATCAACATAGACCTACTGTATGACAGTTCTATCTGATAGATTATTCGCTTATACATACTGTTTAGATATTCAATCCGATATAAAAATGGCTCATACAGTATGTGTAAGCCATTTTTCTATCTTCATTTTTACCTATACACTATGTATAAGTCATCTATCTTATGGATTTTATATTCGCACATAGTGTATGAGTATAAAATCCAGCGTATTTTATAGCGATACACTATATCTAAGTCATATTTCTGTCAGAAATAAAATCCATACACCATTCGATGCCCCCTAATGTGACATGATGAGGCTTCGGCGCCCGTCGATGGCCGGCCGTGTGACTTTGGGAGACTCCGACGGCCGCCGATGGCTCCCCAAGCGAAACGACAGGGCATAAACACGCGTCGATGAGCCGTCCAAAGACGTTTTGGGGGTTCACCGAGCTTCCGAGGGCGAAAACAGCACGTTTGTGCGTTTGGATTTAAGATCTACATTTGCCGCGGTTTCGATCGGGGCATGACACCTCGGCAGCGAAACGGTCCCATAGCTCAGTTGGTTAGAGCACCTGACTCATAATCAGGGAGTCCTTGGTTCAAGC